>WTKI01000374.1 GCA_011524425.1 Altererythrobacter sp.
GGCTTTAGCTGCCCTCTTCAGGCAAAGCCTCCTTCACGCTGTCCAACGTTGCTTCCACCAAACGTTCGATCCCGTCTTCGGTTGGATGGATACGATCATCTTGGAACAAGGACGGGTCTTGATAGATCGCCTCCAGGAAAAACGGATAGAGATCAACGCCATATTCGGCTGCCAACGCACCATACATGCCGTCAAAGGCCGCTTGGAACTCAGGACCGTAATTTGGCGGCGCACGCATACCCATGAGCAGCACATCGATGTCACGTGACTGCAGTTCCTCAATTATCGCTGCAAGGTTTTCACGCGATTGTTCAGGCGCCAGTCTGCGCAAAAGATCGTTTCCGCCAAGCTCCACAATTGCCAAATCCGGCTTTATGTCTTGCGCGTCTAGCGCAAATGCCAACCGTTGACGGCCAGCCGCAGTCGTATCTCCGGAGACGCCCGCATTATAAACCTGCGCATTGATCCCTTGCGCTCGCAAAGCATTTTGCAGTTTCGAGGGATAGCTGTCTTCTGGCGCAACGTTATAGCCTGCAAACAGCGAATTGCCGAAAGCGAGAATACGTTTTTCGGGCCCCATCACGGGAACTTCAGGCAAATCCGAACCGTTCGTATCCGAACGCTCTCCAGCACCGGGGTCACCTGTCTCGCTGGCCGGAGCATCCGAACCACACGCGGCAAGGGATAAAGCGAGTACACAAGCAACACTGTTCGACCAAAAACTGTTCTGCATCTGCAAGCCTCGTTTCACTGTTGCGAGAAGGTGTTTATGACCCTTTGACCCCTGCCCTATGACATTGAGATATTGTGACAAGCCCTGAACTCGCCATTTGTGCCCGAAACCTCACTCTGACACTTGGCAGCGCCGCTGCGCCGGTGGAAGTTTTGCGCGGTATCGATCTGGACGTCAGCAAAGGCGAGATCGTCGCTTTGCTCGGGCCTTCAGGCTCCGGCAAAAGCTCGCTGATGTCCGTCCTTTCCGGGCTTGAGCGCTCTGACAGCGGAGAGCTCACTGTCGCGGGTGCGGACTTTGCTGGAATGGACGAAGATGGCCTCGCCTATGCTCGCCGCGGGCGTATCGGTATTGTGTTGCAGGCATTCCACTTGCTGCCAACCATGACGGCGCTGGAAAATGTCACAACGCCGATGGAATTGGATGGCGCTAAAGACGTTCGCAAGCGTGCAGCGGCAGAGTTGGAAGCCGTTGGCCTTGGACACAGGCTTGATCACTATCCGACGCAGCTTTCAGGCGGCGAGCAGCAGCGCGTGGCGATTGCCCGCGCAATTGCGCCAGCGCCGGACTTGATCTTTGCTGACGAGCCTACCGGCAATCTCGACACGGCAACGGGCCACGAGATCATCGAACTGCTGTTTGGAAGGTGCAAGGAAAGCGGAGCAACCTTGCTCGTCATTACCCACGATCCTGAACTGGCTGAACGCTGTGACCGCGTTCTCACCATGGCCGATGGACGGATTGTGTCAGACACCGCAGACAAACAGTCCGCCCCAGCCAATGCAGCCTGAGACGGTGAACGAGACAGTGCTTTCATGGAGCGCCGCTTGGCGCATTGCAAAGCGCGACTTGAACGCGCGTTTTCGCGGGCTGCGCTTGCTGCTTGTGTGCATCTTTTTAGGCACAGCGGCGCTGGCGGCGATCGGTTCGCTGACTGCGGCGATCGAGCGTGAACTGTCCGACAGAGGTCAAGAACTCCTTGGCGGCGATCTGGAAGTGGAAGTGTGGCAGCGCCCGCTCAACGATGCGGAGATGGATGCGCTTGACGCACTGGGCGAAGTTTCAACTGGCACCCGCATGCAAGCCATGGCCACAACTGACGATGGCGCAGCGCCAATCGAGCTCAAAGCCATTGATGACAATTGGCCACTTTATGGCGTGCTCACGCTAACTGATGGGCGCGAAACGGGTGCACCGCCGCCTGGCGATGCCTGGGTTGCGCAAGGTGCGCTTGACCGGCTTGGTATAAGCGTAGGAGACACTTTTCGTGTCGGCACAGCCTCACTGACAGCTGCTGGTGTAATAGACAATGAGCCAGACCGGCTGTCAGAAGGCTTCCAGCTTGGTCCAACAGTGATTGTACGTGAAGAAGTCCCGGCGCGCGCTGGGTTGCTCGCGCCCGGATCGCTGTATGAGAGCAAAGTGCGCGTAGCGTTTGACGATACTTCGCAAAACCCTGGCGACGTCGAGGATGCATTAGAAGAGCAGTTTCCAGAAGCTGGTCTAGACACCCGCACACGCGATCGCGCTTCCCCCGGTGCAGACCGTTTCGTGCGCCAAATGAGCGATTTTCTAACGCTTGTCGGCCTTGCCGCATTGGTCATCGCAGGGATCGGGATCGGCGGCGGGGTCGCTTCTTATCTGGAAGCGCGCAGAACCAGCATTGCAACGCTAAAAGTGCTCGGCGCGAAGAGCGCTGACATTGTGCGCATCTATGCACTTCAGATAGCCGCAGCTGCGGCGGTCGGAACGGTGGCCGGGCTGGTTGTGGGCGTAGCTGTAACCCCGGTGCTTGCTTTTGCGCTGGAAGGTTTGTTGCCGGTAGAGCGCGGGGTAGTCATTGAGCTCGGCCCGCTAGTCCTTGCTGCTGCCTATGGCTTGCTCGTCGCATTCGCTTTTGCTGCAACGCCTTTACTTCGTGCGCGCAGTTTCCCCGCAATGGCGCTGATGCGCGCACGGGTAGCCCCCTTGGCAAGAGACTGGCGCGCATTGGCTTGGACGCTCAGCGGGATCGCTGCGATTTGCGCTTTGGCTCTGCTCACGACCGCCGACATCCGATTGTCGGCTGGTTTCCTCGCAGGAGCAGCATTCGCTTTGGCTTTGCTTGCTGCTATCGGTCTTGCAATCCGCGATCTGGCCAAACGCATGCCGCGCTCCAGCAACCCTCTGCTGCGCAACGCGCTTGCCAATCTGCATCGCCCCGGCGCGCCAACCGGAGCTTTAGTTACTGCGCTGGGATTTGGCTTGGCATCCTTTGTCCTGCTTGCTGCGGTTCAAAGCGCCATTAACGGCAATATTGAACAAAGCGTGCCCCGTGAAGCGCCTGACTATTTCGTGCTCGATATCCCGGTTGATCGGCAGGACGAGTTTGAGCAGCTAGTGACCGACAAATTGCCCGATGCCACTATCCGCGCGGTTCCTACTCTGCGCGGCGCCGTGCTGGCCTACGGACCGCAAGATAGCATGCAACGCGTATCGGAACTGGAGCGCTTGCCCGAAAACGCCTGGGCATTGCGAGGCGAACGCGGGCTCACTTATGCGGACACCTTACCTGAAGGAAATGTGCTGACCGAAGGCGAGTGGTGGTCTCAGAATTATTCAGGCGAGCCGCTTGTTTCGCTTGATGCCAATTTAGCACAAGCCGCCGATATCGCGATTGGCGACTACATCACAGTCGGCGTGCTTGGGGTGGAGCGAACCGCGCGCGTTGCGAACTTGCGCCGGATTGACTGGGAAAGCATGGGGTTCAACTATGTCTTTGTGTTCAGCCGCAATGCGCTGGCTGACGCGCCGCACAATCTAGCTGCGACTATCGAGATTGCACCGGGCAGTCAGGATCCGACCTTGCTGCGCGACTTGGTCCGCGCTTTCCCTTCCAGCTCTGTGATTGAAGTGGGCGAGGTTTTAAAAGAAGCGCGCACGATATTGGAGCAAGTCTCGCTGGCCACTCTCGCAGCGGCATCTGTGGCGGTCCTGGCAGGGCTCGCTGTGCTGATGGGTGCCATTGCAGCGGCGCGTGCATCGCGCATGTATGACACTGTGATCCTGCGTGTCCTGGGGGCCAGCCGCAAACAAGTGCTGCTGATGCAGCTACTCGAATACGGCTTGCTCGCATTGCTGCTGGCAGGCGTTGCTCTGGGCCTAGGCACATTGCTCGCCTGGGTGATCGTCACTCAGCTGTTCGAATTCGAATGGCTACCTGACTGGGGCGAGGTCTTCGCAGTGCTAGGCTTTGGCCTAACACTCGTCGTCGGCTTCGCTCTGGCCGGCTCGCTCCCATTGCTGAGAGCGAAACCGAACCGAGCGCTACGCGAGCTCTGACTCTATTCGAAAACGCTTGTATCAACGCCCTTGGGGTCTTCTCCGTACCGGTTGGGGCCAGGCGTGCCATCCAAGCACATGAAAACCAACACTATCAGCCCGCCGATATAAGGGATGAAGCCAAGCAAAATCATCCAGCCTGACTTGTCCTGATCATGAAAACGCCGGACCTGGACAGAAATTGACGGGATGAAGAACAAGACAAGATAGACCAAACCGATCAGCACAACCCAAACGGTTGCAAAGTCGTCTGCCGGCTCGTTAAACGCTCCGAACACCCCGCCAATCACAAAAAGCACAGCGAGGACGATGATCTGGAACAGAACAAACATCCAGTATTCCTTGCGCCGCGATCGGCCCGAAAAGTCGAAATAGCGCTTTATCGGCAACCACATATATTCCATTTTTCATTTCCCTCTGAGGCGTGGTTAGCTGAAAACGCCCGGGTCAACTCCGGCTGTGCCGGGCTGGCCTTTGACTACCAAAGTGCTGGCGAGAAAGTCATGCAAGCCTTGCTTGCGCTCTGTGAATGCAACCATGATATAGCCAATGAGAAGGATTAGACCGGACAGTATCTTGGCCAGGTAACGCCCCAGAGCACGCAGGAAGGAAATCCTTGCCCCACTTGAATCGGTAACGATCAAGCCAAGCGCACGTTTACCTGGTGTGGCTTGCCATGAAGAGGATTCAAAGCCCGCAAAATAGGCAATGCCGACAATCAAATTGATAAAATCAGCCACCCCGTATGAGGCAGAGGCTGCTGCGCTTGCATCGAACAAGTCCTGTCCGGTTGCCAACGCGACCACGAACGCGATGATTACAAGTATAACCAGATCGACGAGGTAAGCCCCTACCCGGATCCAAAATCCACCATATTCCATTTGCTATTCCCTCCACAAAATCTCGTGCAATGGACCATACAAACCCTTCAGGCACAACGAAAAAGGGGCCGGTTTTCACCAGCCCCTTCTCTTCAATCAAATGCAATTGCTCTTAAAAGCGGAACCGAACGACGCCGCCATAAGTCCGCGGAACGTTTGGATAGCCAAACACACTGCCTGCCTGTGCAGGACCAGGGAAGATCGTGAGCAGCTCACGGTCATCCAGCAAGTTACGACCAAACACGCCAACTTCGAGACCGTTTTCCAGCTGCAGAGTAATCGAGCCGTTGAGCTGGCTCACCTCCCGGCGGAAGTTCAATGC
>WTKI01000153.1 GCA_011524425.1 Altererythrobacter sp.
CCAAAGTGCTATATCTTTCATGTGGTTTGCGATCCCTCTTCAATTCCGCTGCGAGACCCCATTCTCCGCAGCCAAAACAGGACGAGCAACCTAGCGACTCAATCGGGCCTGTGAAGCGCTAGTTTCAGGTGCAACCGAATATTTCGCCAAATTGCTTCTGTGCGAAAAAAAATTGCGGAACTTGACGCGCCTCGCTGTATTATGGCACTGTATCACCTGCGCTGGGGAATAGACATGAGCAGACCGGTTTACTTGAAGCTGCGCGATCAGATCGCAGCCGCTATAATTGACGGCGATTATGCGGAAGGAGCGATGCTTCCATCCGTGCGTGCGCTTGCGGCTGAGCAGGGGGCAAATCCCCTGACAGTGGCTAAAGCGTACCAGCAATTTCAAAACGATGGCTTGGTTGCCGTGCAGCGCGGCGTTGGCATGTATGTGGTCAACGGGGCAGCCGATCGCTTGCGCCAGGCGGAGCGGGATCAGTTCCTAAGCGAAGAATGGCCGGAAATGAAAGCGCGTATCGAACGGTTGGGAATCGATTTGAGTATTCTGTTGGCAGAGGCGTAAACCGCAGAAATCCTCGCTTTCAGTAAGGTAAAGACGGGGTCAACAAAATGCTTCGCGGAACTTGCTAACGGTTAAACGGTCTGGCACGGTGTCAACGTCTTTGGTTCGCCAAGTCGCCGTGGTCGCTGAGTGTGAACCAAGCAGGAGGAAAATTAAGGGGCTACCCTTTGTAGAGGTTGAAACAGGCCAATTGGCGGTTGTCCTGAATCAATCCGGAGTGCGACATGATTAGATCGGAATTGCTACAAACACTGCACGATGAGAACCCTGAACTCAGGGCTGAAGAAGTCGAGCAAGTGGTTGATATCTTCTTTGAAGAAATCTCCCATCGTCTTGCCGAAGGCGGAAGAGTGGAGTTGCGCGGTTTTGGGGCGTTTTCAACCCGCGAAAGGGAAGCGCGGCAAGGCCGTAACCCGCGCACCGGAGAAACAGTTAGTGTGCCGTCCAAGCGCGTGCCGTTCTTCAAAGCGGGCAAGGAAATGCGTCGCCGTCTTAACGACGACTAAGCGCATCCTTTTTAATGCATAGTGGGTGGCTCGCGGCATTTGTCGATGCGGCGAGCGAATGTTGCGCATACGCGTTTGCATGATTGCAGCATGACATTCTCGCAGCTAGTGGAGCACCACAAGCCACATGGAATCAAGCTGATGGCATGTGCGGGTGTGGCGGAATGGTAGACGCCGGGGACTTAAAATCCCCTGATCCTATAGATCGTGCGAGTTCGAGTCTCGCCACCCGCACCATAATTCTCCTCACTATTTCAATGCCTTTTTGCCACCGAATTACGGAACGTTTCGGATTATATTAGCTTTAATACTTATGGCGATATGACTGCGAGAGTAAGCGCATTGGGTCAAATAGATGAGACAACATCTGTTGGCCGCCGCTGAATGAGGGTTTGCTAGAATGGAAATGCCGGTGATTAAATCAACCGATCCAGTAGCGGTTAAAACCGGGGGTGCCGAGCAGCGCGGGGCGCAGCGCTACACTCTGTTGATTCGTGCCGTTAAGATTGTGGCTGATCAAGGCGAGTTCATTGGCGTTGTACGCGACGTTTCAAGCACTGGGTTGAGCGTGCGTTTGTTTCATAAACTGCCTGAGACGGGATCTTTCGCACTTGAACTGCAGAGCGGGGAAAGCTTTGCCGTTGAAACAGTGTGGGAGAATGATGGCGAAGCGGGATTCCAATTCGCTGAAGATGTCAGTGTCGAACGCTTCATCAATGAAGTGGGTGAATTTCCAAAGCGTGGCCTGCGTCTTGGTATTTGCTTGCCAGTGACTCTGATGGCCAAAGGTCAGCGCCATGACGCTGTGATCGAGAACATTTCGCAACAAGGTGCGCGGCTTTCCTCCGAAAGCCTATTTGCAATTGACCAGTATCTTACATTGGAAGGCGAAGGCTTGCGCGATGTACGCGCAAAAGTGCGCTGGCGCGGTCATGGAAATTACGGTGTTGTCTTTGACGATACCTTCAGTCTTGGCGAGTTTGCTAAGCTGGCGGCGATCTTGCAGGCCCCGGCTCTGTTGAGTTCTTAAATTCACTTTTGAGAGGTCATGGGCACGTCCCAGGCCCGAATTGCGCGCCACAACTAAACTGGCCGCCAAGAATTCCTTCTTGTCCGGCGTCATATTTACGAACTGGTAACCAATTTCCTTCACTTCTCTGTTTGCGATGAGCGAAGGGGGAACCGTGCCACATTTCCAGACTGAGAATGACAGCGCGATTGACGTTGACGTTGCCATCATAGGCGCAGGCCCAGCCGGTCTGACGGCGGGCTATCTGCTTACCAAACAAGGCAAGTCTGTCGCGATTATCGAGCAGGACGAGACCTATGTGGGCGGCATCAGCCGGACAGTGCAGCATGCTGGCTATCGCTTTGATATAGGCGGGCACCGCTTTTTTTCGAAGTCGCAGCAAGTCGTCGATCTTTGGAATGAAATTCTGCCAGACGATTTCATTCAGCGTCCACGCATGAGCCGCATCTATTACGAAGGCAAGTTCTACTCCTATCCCTTGCGCGCGTTTGAAGCGCTTAGAAATCTCGGCATTCTGCGCTCAACCACCTGCATGCTCAGCTATTTGCGCTACAAGCTATTCCCGATCAAAGATGTAAAGAGTTTTGAGGATTGGACGACAAACCAATTCGGCCAAAAGCTCTATTCCATCTTCTTCAAGACCTACACGGAAAAGGTGTGGGGCATGCCTTGCGACGAGATGAGTGCTGACTGGGCGGCACAGCGCATCAAGGGCCTTTCCTTGTGGAGTGCAGTGACTGACGGGCTTAAGCGCTCTTTGGGCCTGAACAAAAAGCCGAATGACGGAATGCAGACCAAGACGCTGCTGGAAACCTTCCGCTATCCGCGGCTCGGTCCCGGCATGATGTGGGAAGCGGCCCGAGACAAAATTTTAGCCACCGGTCGCGGCCACCTCTTCATGGGCCATGCGCTTAAGCAGCTCTCCAGCGATGGCCAGGGCGGCTGGCGGATGAGCGCCGCCGGCAAGAGTGGCGAAGTGGTTGTACGTGCGCGTCACGCGATAAGCTCTGCGCCCATGCGCGAGCTTTCCAAGCGCATCCACCCGCTGCCCGACAGCACTTTGCAAGCCAACGAACTTAGATATCGCGATTTCCTCACTGTCGCTTTGATGGTCAAGTCAGAGGACCTTTTCCCTGACAATTGGATCTACATCCATGACGAACGCGTTCAGGTTGGCCGTGTTCAGAACTTCCGTAGCTGGTCGCCTGAAATGATACCTAACGCAAACATGGCTTGCGTGGGACTGGAATATTTCTGCTTCGAAGGTGATGGCCTGTGGTCGTCAAGTGACGAGGCTCTGATCGCACAAGCTACGCGCGAGATGGAAATTTTGGGACTGTGCGATCCTGCAAAAGTCACGGGCGGGGCGGTGGTCCGCCAAGAAAAGGCCTATCCGGTTTACGACGACGATTATGAAACCAATGTCGATTTGATGCGCCGTGAATTGGAAGCGAAATATCCCTCGCTGCATCTGGTCGGCCGAAACGGAATGCATCGCTACAACAACCAAGACCATGCGATGATGACCGCGATGCTCACTGTCGAGAATATTCTAGCAGGCGAGCGCCTCTATGACATCTGGTGCGTCAATGAGGATGCGGAATATCACGAGGCTGGTGACGAGGGCGCCGAGGCACAGCTGCCAGAGCGCGCTCCAAAGCCGAGCGAAGATAGCGCTCAGCCGCAAGCAGCTCTGAGCGAAGATCAGCAAGTCGCACTTGCTTCTGTTCGCGAAGTTCCTGAACGGATCAAAAAACACGCATAAGCAGAGGCTTGGGCGCGATCGCATTTGCTCTCAATACTTAACGGCCCGCCCCTCGGTATCTTGGCAATTTCTTAACCGTGTTCTGTCATATTTCCCATTGGCAAAGACGCTGTCGCAGCGTCAGCCGTGAAGGGGAAATTCGCCAGTGACCGCTTGGCTCGCTAAATTGCGCGATGTGCGCTTCGTTCGCTACGTGCTAGCGAGTGTTGGAGCTCTGGCAGCTGATATTGGCACTTTCCTGAGCCTTTTAGCGCTTGGCGTTACGCCAGCGCTGGCTTCCTCCCTTGGATACAGCATTGGCATCGTCGTCCATTGGCTTTTCTCCAGCCGCACAGTTTTTCAGGAGACAGTCGCGCAAGATCGCGGGGCGCGCACACGGCAGAAAACCCTGTTTGTGCTCTCTGCATTTGTAGGCCTTGGCCTTACCACGGCGATTGTCGGAATGGGCGATGCGGCGGGCATTGATCCACGGCTTGCCAAGATTGCGGCCATCGCTGTCAGCTTCACAGCAACCTGGTTACTGCGCGCGCAGATAGTTTTCCGTGCGAGCAAGTCTGCCGAAAGCGACTGTTGAACGATGCTGGTCGAACGTCGCCGCTCTGCCTTGTCGCCTGATCTCTTGATCAGAGCAGGGCTGTTGTGGGGGCTGATCGTAGTGCTCGCATTGCTGAACAATGTTCAAGAGATTGCTGGCCGCCTCTATCCGGACCCTGATGACATCATGCGGTTGGTGCAGGTCCGTGATCTGCTAGGCGGCCAAGGCTGGTTCGACCTGACGCAATACCGCGTGGATGCTGCGTCAGGCGGCGTGGTCACGCATTGGTCGCGCCTTGTTGATTTACCCATAGCTGGCGTCATCTTTGTACTGACACCTGTCCTTGGCGCGAGCACCGCTGAGCTTGTCGCGCTGATCCTCGTTCCTGCAATCACTCTGTTCTTCGCGATGCTGCTTACCGCCCGGATCGCGTGGCGGCTGATTGGCGAAACAGAGGCGAGCTTTGCATGTGTAGCGATAGCGCTTTCCATACCTGTCCTGTTTCAATTCGGCCCGCTGAGGATCGATCATCATGGCTGGCAGATTGTCTTTGCTCTTTTAGCTGTGAATGCAGTGATGGCGCGCGAAGCGCATGTTGGCGGCTGGATCGCAGGGTTCGCGATTGCGACCTGGCTCGCCATTTCTATCGAAGGCGCGCCTTTGGCTGCCCTGCTTATTGCGCTCGTTGCGTGTCGGTGGCTGCGAAGCCGGGCTGAGCGCGACTGGCTCGTACATTTGACCCGCTCTTTGGCGGTATCATCGCTTGGGCTGTTCCTGCTGACGCGCGGCATCCCGACGATGGAAACTCCGTGTGATGCCATCGGCGCAGC
>WTKI01000332.1 GCA_011524425.1 Altererythrobacter sp.
GTTATATTGCTGGCGTCGACGCTACCGGTTTTCGTCATCATGTTCTGGGCCACAGCGCAAAGCGTGACTGCACCGCCTGAACGCCCCGAAGTGACATACATTACAAGCTTCGCGCCGGACCGGACCGATGAAGAGATCATGGCCTCTAATATTGCAAATCAGGCGATGAAGGATGCCATTGCGGCCGAGCAAGAGCGCATCGAGGAAGAGAAAAAGCAGCTCTACCGTGACTTAGGCCGGGCGACCGGTATCGATGTCGATGCGATGGAAGCGGAAATCGAAGCGGAGCGCGCAGCGGAAGAAGCGGCGCAAGAGGCTGGCGCGGGCGCTGAGGCAAGCATTGCTGAATAACAACGCTATCGACGCGCGCTGGATGGATGCCGCCGCGCGGCTGGCCTTGCGTGGCCGGCCGGTGAGCAGCCCGAACCCATCGGTCGGGTGTATTCTCGTGAAAGACGGCCAAGTCCTTGCACGCGGATGGACGCAAGCAGGCGGCCGCCCGCATGCAGAGGCCCATGCGCTTGCGGCATTGGAACCCGGCGCTGCTAGAGGCGCAACGGCCTATGTCACTTTGGAGCCTTGTGCCCACATGTCAGAGCGCGGTCCTGCCTGTGCTGAATTGCTTGCCGATGCGCAGCCAAAGCGCGTCGTGATCGGCGCGCTGGATCCTGACCCGCGCACAGCAGGCAAAGGCGTCTCGCTGTTGCAGAAATCCGGTATCGAAGTCGAAGTGCTCGATAATGAACGCGCTCGCAAGAGCCTCGCCGGATATTTCGCTCGCGCAGATTTTGGCCGGCCGCATGTGACATTGAAGCTCGCTATGTCGCTGGATGGCTGCATTGCGCTGGCTGATGGCACCAGCCAATGGATCACAGGTGAAACTGCTCGCGCGCATGTGCATTCGCGCCGCGCCTTGGCCGATGCTATCCTTGTTGGCGGGGGGACTTGGCGAGCAGACACACCGCGCTTGGATGTGCGCTTGCCGGGTCTAGAGGAGCGGTCTCCACGCAAGGTGCTGCTTTCGCGAAACGAGGCGCCGGACGGCATTGAAGTGATCCGTTCTCCGCATGACGTGAGCAAGCTGGATGGCCTGCAATATCTCTATGTCGAAGGGGGAGCAGGCGTGGCCGCTAGCTTCCTTGAAGCGGACCTTGTTGACCGGATTGAGGTTTACCGCGCGCCGATCATCATAGGTGACGGCTTGCGCGCACTGTCCGGCCTTGGCATTGGTAACTTGCCTTCCGCTCATGATCGCTGGGTGATGGCTGAGGCCTGCCAGCTTGGCAGCGACACCTTCACCGCCTATCAGCGCAGGCGATAAGGAGCTTTTGCGCGAGTCATGTTCACAGGTATTGTAACAGCGATCGGAACCATCACGCAGGTCGAGCAGCGCGGCGACTTGCGCTTGCGCATTGCAGCACCACTTGATCCGGAAACGATTGCCATTGGCGCGTCAATCGCGTGTTCGGGCGTATGCCTGACGGTGGTTGAGCGCGGCGGCCAAGCCGGGAACGCCTGGTTCGACGTCGATGTGTCAGCAGAGACCACCAGCCGCACTGTGCCTGCAATGTGGGAAGAAGGCGCGAAGCTCAACATCGAGCCTTCCCTGCGCGTAGGCGACGAGATCGGCGGTCATATCGTCACCGGGCATGTCGATGCTGTGGGTGAAGTCATCGCAGCGGTGCCCGAAGGCGGCAGCTGGCGGATAGTGATCCGCGCGCCGCATGCGATTGCCCCCTTTATTGCCGCGAAAGGCTCCATCACCGTCAACGGTGTCTCGCTTACAGTCAACACAGTCGAGGATCAGCCAGACGGCGCTTGCGATTTTGGTTTGAACATTATCCCGCACACCGGGGAAGTCACAACGCTGGGCGCATTAGAAGCGGGCCACCATGTCAATCTGGAGATTGATGTGCTCGCGCGCTACCTTAAACGGATGCAATCGCTGAGCGGCTGACCCGGCAGCGCTGAACCTTGGTTAATCCCCTGAGCTTGCAGCAGCGCACCGAATTCGATATCGATTTTTTCAACAATCAGGTCGCTTTGTCATTGCAGCCATGCTGGCCCAGTTATTAAGCCATGCGAGGCGCTAAACCTTGGGAGGGGTTGATGTTGCGACGTTATCTTTTGACAGCTGTAGTGAGCACAAGTGGGCTGGCGGGTTATGCCGCAGCACAACAGCTGACCATGCAGCCGGTTCAAGCCCAGCGCATGGAGGTCCAGCGCCCGGCAGATCTGGAAGTTCAGGCGCCCGCCAGTGCTACGATCCTAAGAGCGCAAAGCACTGATGCGCTCCTTCAAAACCGCCCCGTACAGCGCCGATTGAGTGTCCAGGCCGTCCGCGCGCAACCGGTCATCCAGCTTCAACAAGGCGAAGCGGATATGCGGCCGGTTCTCGACAATCCGGCATCCCCGATCAACGTTGCACAGCGCCTGCGGGCTCGCCCGCAGATCGCCACAGTGCGCGCTGACACGCTGGAAGTCGCGGAGATCGACGAAGGTCTAGTGGTCCGGCAGTTCCTTGCTTACCAGCTTGAACCCGGTGCGTGTTCCAGTTCGGCAAAGCGCCGCAATGTCGCTACGCAAGGTGTGGAATGCTGGAGCCGCACAACAGATGCCCGCCGCGCCAGTGAATTTGCCAATCCGCAAGCCAGCGCACGCTTCATCGCTAGCCCCGCAGAGCGCAGCCGCGCCATAGCGCAATCACGCAATCTTGCTGCTGAACAGCAGGCAGAAATCAATTCTGACATTGCTCAACTGCGGCAATATCTCGCTGACCCCGCGCGACGGGCGGAAATAGGTCAGGCCGAAGCAGACCGCTTGTCTGCGATGAACGACGTGGCCTTGCAGGAAGAGCTGATCAATCGCGCTGAAGTTGAGATTGAAGAAGTGATGTTCGTGCCAAACCTCGAAGCGCAGGATATGCGCATTCAGGCGCGCCCCGCGTTTGGTACGACCAAGCGTCCGCCACGAGGTGGCTATCAACTGGCTGACGTCTCTGTTCAGCGTGAAACAGTCGATGCCCGCGTGCTGGCTAATGGCGGAACCGTCCAGGAAAGTTCGCTCCCCCCGCCTCAACGCCAAGGGCCGACAGACTTGCGAACGTCGCCGACACGTCCGCAAGGTATGACTGATTTTGCAGCTCAACCTCAGCTCGATATCTCTGAAAACATCGCAGTGGACAGGGAGTTTTACCTCACCGGCTTTACACTTGGCCGCCAATTCGAATGGCGCCGGCGTGTTTCTATAACGATCTCGTGGTGTCTGTTTGGCTGCAAACGCACCTATTATGTCGAGCCTTATGCTGGCTTTAGCTACGGCTTCGGATTGCGTTTCCCCGTGCGGATGGACGGCACATATCAATACCGCCATCAAAACGGTCAGGAAAAAGCGTATTTCCGCCCAGTGTTCCAGCCGATCAACGCGAACACCAACCAATATGCAAAGACCGGCCTGCATTCGACGCAGCGCTTTAACGGGCAGGAACTCGTAGCAGAAGCGCAGGCCTATGCTGGCTTCCTCTATAAGCTGACTAGCAACCGGCAAGGCGATATCGGAGCTGATGTTGGCGTCGATCTGACTGATCGCTTGCCTGCGCCGTTCACTAACGGCCAGTTCAAACCCCCCGCACCTGGTCAAACAACACCGCCGGTCATCCGAACAATCGAACAGATCGATTTTCTCGCAAACCGCGCGAGCTTCAGCATTGCAGGGGCGAAAATTCACCCCGCAGTAAAGATGGAACTGTTCTCGAACGGCTTGAGTTTCAAATTGCGCGATCATGTCGCGAACAAAGTCACGACGATGTCGGAAAGCGGCAAACGCTATCCACTGGCAGTAAACAACAATCGTTTCAGCCGCTTCACGGTGAGTGATCCGGTTTACAATCTAGGCTTCCAGATGACGCCGGGACTGGTGGGACGCGCCTATGTCGACATTGCTGTGTGGTCACGCAATTGGGATTGGCCGGTCTGGTTCCCGCAATTGAAGGTCCAACTGCCGCCTAATGGCGCGAACTTTACTTGCCATGCCGGTACTGTGTGCGGCCATCAATACAAGATGAAAGCGGACTATTGGCGGCCAAAACCGCGCCGGACCACTACCACACGGCCTGCGCGGACTAATCCTCCGCCGGCACGCACAAGCCCTGCACCTGAGCGTGCAAATCCTGAACGGCAAACGACGCCTCAGCGCTCCAGCCCGTCAGGCTCGCTCGCGCCTGCTCCGCAATAGGTCTTGAAATGCTGGCTTAGCCAGTCACTGCCGCAAGCGCGCTGATGAACTTCTCGATGTTCGTCATTGTCAGGCCTGCGACATTGATACGGCCCGAGCCTGCCATGTAGATGCCGTGCTCTTCGCGCAGCGCCTTCACTTGGTCAGGCGTGACTGGCAGGATCGCAAACAGACCATTCTGCGAGCCCAGCGGCGTTAAATCGACGCTGCCTGCAGTGCCCGCATCAGCCAGCGTCTTGCGCACCAGCCGCAAGCGTTCGCGCATGGTCTCAAGTTCGTCCAGCCAGACCTTCGTCATCTCCGGATCGCGCAGGATCAGGCGAACAGCCGATGCGCCGTGATCAGGCGGCATGGACCAGCTCGCCCGTGCCAGAGCATTGGCGTTGGAGAACACCGTCGCCAATTGGTCGGAACTGTCGGCTTTTGCATAGAACGCGCCTACTCGGTCCCGGTACACACCGAAATTCTTGTCACAGCTATAACAGATGAACGCCTGAGGTACCGCTGCCAGAACCTTGCGCAAGCCTGCCGCATCTTCTTCCATGCCGTAGCCAAGGCCTTGATAGGCTGTGTCAATGATCGGGAATGTGCCTGAGCTTGCAAAGGCCTGAGCGATCGAGTCCCAATCCTCGTCGGTGTAATCGATCCCGGTCGGGTTGTGGCAACTGCCGTGCAGCAGCACCGCCTCTTCTGGGCCAGCTGCATTTATCACTTCAAGCACAGCTTCCAAATCAGCTGTACCATCGCTGCGCGCATGCTGGAATGTGACTGTCTCAGCACCCACATCATTCAGGATCTGCGCGTGGTTCGGCCAGCTTGGTACACCCATATGGAGCCGCTTGGCCCCAGCGCTCGCTGCCAAAGCCACAGCCAGACGCACAGCACCTGTCCCACCCGGCGTCTGCATGCCGGAAATTCGGCCACCATGGGTGGGATCATCGCCGAAAATATACGGCATCAGCGCTTCGACAAAACCCATATC
>WTKI01000044.1 GCA_011524425.1 Altererythrobacter sp.
GACAAAATCATAGGCACCTTGCTCGATATTCTGGGGAGGTAAGACTTTTGCTCCCAAAGCTTCAACCCTGAGCGCGCTAGTCGGCGAGCAGAGCGCATCGACCTCAACGTTCCGATCCCGAAGCAAACTTGTAGCGATCGAACCAACGCTGCCCGAAGCCCCTATTATTAGGGCACGCCTCAAGCGGCCTTGATGCAAGGCAATCGTCTGATCAGCCGTTAGCAGAGGCACGCTCAATCCAGCGGCGTGATCATTCGGAATGGCCTCGGGCACAACCGCGCATTCTTTAGCAGAAACATCGAGCCGGTTGGCATACCATCCTCCGCGCACCAGGCTGGAAAAAGCCATCACGCGTTGGCCTGGTTCAAACCCCTGCACATCGGCGCCCACAGCCTCGATAACTCCAACACCTTCGCCGCCCAGCGTATAAGGGAATGCAAAGGGCAACGCAGCGAGAAAACCGGCGCGGATCTTCCAATCCACCGGATTCACGGAAATTAACGTCGGTTGTATGCGCAAATCGGTTGGTGCCAGATCGGGCAATGTAACCGGCCTCGCGCCAATCGCGGCATCTTCGCCGAAATGATCTATCTGTTGAGCGGTCGTTAGCGTGCCGGCGCCCGGCTTAATCATTCCAATCGACGATTTTGCCGCTGACTGTCTAATCGGCTTTAGCTTGGCGTATTCGGGGGAATCATAAAACTGCAGGAGAGCCGCCTCATTGGCGAATTCAATCATCACAAAGCGATCGCGAAAATCGGTTCCTTCTAGCGAGGCAACCTGCTCACCTTTGATGATATACTTTCCGCCAGCGGCCTGCACGAGAGCGGGATTGTTAGAGCGATACACATCGTATTTCGCTGGATCTTCCACATCGATTGTGGCGATCAAATATACAGTCATGACATTCTCCGATGTTAGGTGCTCTCAGGCATTAGCTTGGGCTCGAAGGGCGAGGCGCTCCAACCTTCGATGGATGACATGATGACGTCGCTTGGACAGCGGATATCCCCACATAATCACCATGCCTGATAAGACCAGCAACGCGGGGATGAGTGTTCCTACGATCAACATACCATTGATCGACGCCCGCGAGTTTTCGGACGAGGCTGGGTCAAAGCCCGTAATCGACAAGGCAACAAATGTCGCACCAATCGAAATAGCAAAAGTGGCTTTATTGGCCATATTGAGCAACGCCAAATGGGACCCGGCCTCCCGCACCCCGGTCTTAAGCGTGTCATAATCCACCGTGTCCGCCGCAATCGAAGCCGGGAGTATCAATTTGCCGCTTGAACCCAACCCATTGAACAGGAAAACTGCCACAGCCATCGAAAGATGGCCCGGCTGTATCAAGGCAAGTGCAAAAAAGCCGATCGAAATGATGAGCAATGATGCGCAATAGGCTTGTCTTTTTCCAAAACGGTCAGCAATCTTAAGCCAAATGGGCACTGCCAAGATCGCCACAATGTTCTGCAGAAAGATCAGAAAAAGAAACGCCTCGATTTCAAGCGCTCGGGTGATCAACAGTTGAACAACCGATAGAAAGGCGAGGAAACCCAGCTGCGCGATAAAGTAGCCTGCAAACAGGCGTTGGAATGGTTTGTTTCGCACCAAAATTGTAGCTGTCTGTTTCCATGGATACCGCGACAATTGCTTGGGCATTGTGTCCGGCACGAAAATGCAGGAAAAAGTTGTGGCGATCGGTAAAAGCGTTGCAAAGGTAACAAAGATCACAAAGTGAAGACTGCGCAGCGACGCGTCGAGCCCGAGGCCATCTGGCCAAATCAGGTTCCTTGCTGGCTCTGCCACCGGATCAATAAGAAGCAAGGGAATGCCAATTCCAACCAGCACGCCGAGAACGGCCCCGCCTTCTCGAAAACCAGCCGCTCGCGTCCGCTCCTCATAGCCCGACTGAATTTCCGCCCCCCACGATTGGTAAGGGATAAAGATCATCGTCCAGAAGACATAGAACACCCCGATCAAGAGCACCGCCTTTGGGAGGGTCATGTCCGGCGATGGGACCAGCACGAAATAGCTCGCGATGATCAGCAAGGGCGTGCCCGCAATGATCCAAGGTTTTCGTCGGCCGATCCGGCTTCTCGTTCGATCCGATAGCGCACCAATAAATGGGTCGGTTAGAGCATCCCAAGCGCGTGCCAACAGAAACAAAATACCCACGGAGGCAAGGCCAAGCCCCAATTCCGTTGCATAGAAAGTCGGGAGGAAAATTAGGAGAGGTGTTAGCAGCACCTGAAGCGGGACGGCAGGTGCACCATAGGCAAGCAGTGCCCCTGATGGTAGAGGTTGTTCGTGCGTGTGCCCGATCTCAGAAGCTTTGAGCATCAAAGACCAAGAGTAAAACGCAGCCAATAGGGTTCATTCGCCTAAGCAGCTTTGTCCGCACCAAAGATATGCCGCTCTGTCCCGATCAAATGGGCATAATCAAGCGAGCCTCCATCTGGATCGTTAAACCCAATCGGGACAAAGTCGACGAAACGCTCTTTCTCACTGAAACCCGCTTTTCTCAAGACATCGTCCATGTCGAGCTCGTTCATCTTGCCAATAAAGGGCTCGTGATTATTAACACTGTCCCAATCGGTAAGATATTGCTGCAAAGGCGTTTTCTTTGAAAAAGGGAGCATTTCCAGGTTAGCTGCAAAACCGCCGGGCTTCAGCAATCGCCGCATCTCTTTCATGATGTTTCCTAACGCCTTCGTCGACGTTTCATGGATCATGATGTGCGATACAATCAAATCAAAGGAACAATCTTCGAAATTCGTGTGCTCTGCGTTCTGCTGAGAGAAGTGGACTGATTTACCCAACGCCCGCGCTCGTGCATGCCCAAACCTGACCAATGGAGCGCTAAGGTCAATAGCATGGATTTCGGCGTCGGGAAACGCATCAGCGTATATAAGCGTACTGTGGCCAACCGAGCACCCGATATCGAGAATTCGCAACGGCTTAAGGTCAGGGCGACGCCACTTTACGTAGCTACAGAGCATCTTTCCCACGTCATCATTATAAGGCCCCATGCCGCCCATCATATAAACATGGATACTCTGTTCATAAGCGGCACCGGGCAAAACGTCATCGACATCAACTTCATGATGATAGCCGCCCGGCATAGTGTGATTATCAACAAGATCACTGTAAGCGGGGATCTCAAAATCAGGATCAATCGTCAGCGATCCAGGCCCCGGCTGTTGCCTGACCTCCTGGAATTTCTTGTTGAGAGTATCCGCCTGACGATCCACACAATTGTACACTGCCTCCCACATCAGTTCTTGGGTCGTGCGCAACATCGCTGCCCACATTTGATGATAGGGATCGCGTTCGAGATACTTTTTCAGTTCTCCACGAGTTTTCGCCGGTCGCCCTAGATCCTTTTCCACCTGAGGCGCGATTCGAGCATCAAAAACGGTGCTATGGCCCGGTGTTAGCGTCGAAGTTATCAATCGTCGCAAACTTCGCACATACCCAAGGTGCGATGCGTCATCATGATTGGTTTGAGGCATCATATCATGTTGACCACACAACAGCGTATTCTCAGTCATAGCCCGCCTTTGCAATACTACAGCGAAAACGCGCAACCTATGCCTCATAGGCGAGATCACGCAATGTATCGGAACTCGAAAGTCTAAGATACGGTATTGCGGTCAGGCTCAAATCCAAAATAGCTATCATCATATAGAAAGAAACATTTGGACGGTCGGCGTTGATGAGATGCCATAGTCAGTCGCGATACTTGAATATTAGGTGAGAATGGCCAATGAATATTCTCGGTAAAAATTTGCTCGCTACGATCCTCGCGGCTTTATCGTTCCTTATCAGCCCTTCAGTATTGGCGAAGTCGTTCTATGTAGAAGGCGAAGGCGGCGTTCCGTTGGCTGTAACGACAAGCGGCAACCCCGAAGGCCCCCAAATACTGCTCCTGCATGGTTTGAGCATGGGAGCGAGCAGTTTCTCAAAGCAAATGGAATCGTCGCTGGAAGAGGAGTTCTGGATAGTCGCCTTTGACCTTCGTGGTCATGCTCTCTCTGGCAAACCGAGCGAAAAATCAGCATATGATACACCTGAGGTTTGGGCCAATGACGTTGCTCGCGTTATGGAAGCAACTGGCCTGAAGCGCCCAACTTTGGTCGGTTGGTCATACGGCTCGCTAGTCGCAGCCGACTATCTACGGACATTTGGGACGGCTAAAATTTCAGGCTTGGTGATGGTCGGAGCGCTTGGCGGCTTCACACCCTTTTTCCCTCCTGATAACGGGATCGATCCAACCGTCATGGCGAACATTACTCGCATGCAGGAACTGCGCAGTTCACCGAGTTTCGTCGATCAGGAAGATGCTACAAAGCTCTTTATCCCGATGCTGAGCGAGGGTCAGAATGCCCCCGATTGGGAGAAACGAGCTTATCAATTGGCTTTGATGGTCCCCCCCTACGTTCGCAAGTATTTGCAAGAACATCCATCCGACAACACCGACATTGTCGGTTTGCTTAGAGAATTGGAGGTCATGGTCATACATGGCACCAAAGACCCTTCCGTTTCAAAAAACGGCCTCGCCACGCTCCGAGCCGTCGCGCCAAATCTACAAGTGCAAGGGATAGAAGGTGCAGGGCATTCGCCATTCGCGACACGGCCCGATGAATTCAACGAGGCGTTGGCTTTGTTTGTGCGTAGTGTCTCCAAAAAACAGCACTTGCCGCAATCCAAATAGGCAGCCTCTATCATGCCATCGAAACAATGATTTTGCGTGATTGAGGTGCATTCGTCACCTTTGCCTTGGAATTTAATCAATTCAACAAGAGCAAAAATTTCATACATCAGGGGGTGTAGAATTATGCCGTTTCGTCCAGCAGCAACCAAGTTTAAGAACAGAATCGCTCTGTTCACAATTCTGACACCGACTATCGCACTTTTTCCGATCAGTTCCGCAGCGGCTCAAACTGCCGTTGAAGATGAAAATTTCTCCGAAGAGGCAAATATGCCTGTCATTGTGGTGACGGCTCGTGGACGTCAGGAAACACTCATCGAAGTTCCGGTATCTGTCTCGGTTCAGTCTCAAGACCAACTCGACGCAGCTGGCGTTTCCGACATTGAGAATCTTTCTGACTATACACCGGGGTTTAAATTTGAAAACTCCGATGGCCAAGCCGGCGGACGGAGCAGTTCGGCCTTGCAATTCCGCGGTGTGCGGCAG
>WTKI01000116.1 GCA_011524425.1 Altererythrobacter sp.
CTATTCAACCGAAGTGGTGCTGCGCGGCTTCGATGGCACGCTGACTATGCTGGATGGTCGCTCAGGCGGCGGCGGTGGAGGTGGTTACGGTGGCGGCAATCAGAGCGGAGGCTCTGGCAATGGCGGCGGCTGGAACCAGGGCGGTGGCGGCTCAGGCGGTGGAAGCCAGAGCGGTGGCGGCTCCAACTATGACGATCTGGACGACGACATCCCGTTCTGATCGCCTAGCATTCCGCTGGTCGTCCAAAAGGTAGCCAGACCACACAGCGTCCCACAAGCAAACACCATAAGCGGGTGCATGCTAGCCAGCAGGACTAGCGCGATTGCTGGTATGAGCAGCATCATACCTGAGCGTGGGCTCGCAAATACGAACAGGGCGGCGGCAAGGGCTGAATAGACAACCGCGCGGCGGGCGATTTCAAATCCTGCAATATCGATGCTTTCATCATACCCCAGTGCAACAGATCCCAATGATGCGAGCACGCATAAGCCCGCCAGCAACAATGGGCCGAGCCATCGATCGCCAGTCCAAACCTGTCTGAGCCATAGGAAGCCTGCACCGATAAACAGAGCGCTGGCAAGCCAGTCACTGGGATAGCCGCGATCAGGGTCAAGATCAGACGAAATCAGCAGGAGCGGGATTGCAAGCGCTAGCGCTCTTACCATAACTTCCTTCGTCAGCTCAGGCAGAGCAGATAACGCTGATCGCGGTGCGTTCCACAAGGGCAAACCAACCGCGATCAGGACGATGGCAACCCCGACCAGTTCGCTACCTTCTTCTATCATGGCGCGTAGAGGTTTGAGGCCCATCGCGTTCCAGTCCACGGCATGTTCGAAATATTCCTGCACTGCAACGCTTAAAAGAACAGCAAATCCAAACGCGAGAATGATGATCTGCACGCGTTCTTTGCCGCCGTGCATCAACATGCTCCAGCCTGCGCGGATGCTCATGATCGCAATGATTATTCCTAGAGGTATTGCGAGTGCCCAGGTTCCGCCTCCCAACGCTTCGCTCCAGACCCCCATGCGCTCATGCAGCGATCCGATTTCGTCCAATCCCAAGAACAAGAGGATGAGAGAGAGGACAGTCCAGCCGCGGCGGATTGCCTGTGTCGGTGCGTTACGGGCGTTATCGAGGCCCAATACACATGCAAGAGCAAGCAAACTGCCAGTCCACCAGGCTGCAAAATTGTGCTCCCAGCGCAGGTTCCATTGCCACTCCAACGGTATGGACTGCGGTTTGAGGCTAATCAGATAAGTCAAAGCGATCAGCGCCGCGCTCACCGCAAGCATTGCGCAAAAGGCGAGGACGAGCGTCACTCTGCCCTTTGTCATTACCGATGAATCCGCTGCGTACTGGCCGCTATACAACATCATTCCCTCAATGCATGGCTCAGCGACCTGTTATGGTCATCTTGTGCCATGAGAGAGTCATAAATTCTACATCAATTTGTAACGTGATCGACCAGCGTCGAATGCTAGGATTAGTTTTGCCCGTTTTTTAGAGCTGCAAGCGCGTCAGCAAGCGGACCTGATGGCTGGTCGTCCTTTGTTATTCCAGCCTTCTTGCGAGCCGCATCGGCATTTGGCCCTTCGGCATACGGGTCAATCGCAAGGCCCAGTGTTTGTGCGATCGCTTCGCCTAAATCGAAGCTTTCGCCGGTATAGCCGATTTCATCGAGGTCTTCGGCATCCAGCTCTATTTCAATCTCGTCCTCTTCAAAGACCGGGTCGCGATCAATCAAATGCTCTTCAAGAAAGCGCAGCGCCATGGGTTCATCGATTTGCACGGCAAAGTCCTCGCCAGAAATCGCACAACTTTGCGTAATGGCAGCGGTTAATGTGCCGCTTGCGCGAATTGCCTTGCCGTCTTCCTCCAGATCCACCGTTGCGATGAGCTTTTCAATGCTTGGCAGTTGAAAGCGCTTTGCCAGCGCTTTGCGCTCTTTCGCGTCCGCTTCCATCGCTAAAGTCTCACCAGGCAGAGGTTTGACTTTAACAAGTCGAGAAAACTCACAAGCGTCGCTCATTGTCATGCAATCGCCTTAGCGGCCAAGAGCTGTTCGTCGCATTCCTTTGAAAGCTGCTCCATCAACTCCAGCATCTTGCCAGCGACGCAGTCAGGGGAGCCGCCTTCTTCAAAGGTGACATTGCGTTCAATTGCTTGCCTCAGTGCATTGTGATCGCGATTGTTAAGGGCAGGGCGGTAAGCGCCAAGGCGTCCACCAAGCGAACTCATGACTTTACCCATGCGTTTGCCGACCACGACATCATTGACGCCGAACTCGCGCATTTGCCCTTCCATATCCTCGACGAAAAGCTCAGCAAATAAAGCGCTTTCGCTGCGCATTTCGCTCGCTTCCAGTCGTACCATCACACAAGCTGAAACGGCTGTGATCATGTCGAACCTGCCCGCGACATTATCAGCGACCTGGCATTCGGAGTAGTAATCCGGTGTGCGCGCCAGCGAGACTGCCCGGTGCCACAGCGGGCGCAGCTGTTCTCTGGGATCGGGCTCGGTTCCCAACAGGCGTGAAAGGAATGACATAAGTGGCAAGCTCCTGCGGTATGCCTGGAAGATATGGCTTTCACGTTCAGGCACAATTCAATTCTTTTGCCCCAGCGAGTGACCAACACAACATTGCATGCTGCGCGTCATCGCCTTAAGGCATGTGACGAATGATATAGGAAGCGTTGCAGCAAGGGCAAAGGTTCCGCGTGGCAGCGAATATATAGAAGGTTGGCAGGTTTCATGACGGCAGGTCACAAGATCTGGAAAAGCGCAGTTAGAATTGCAGTGCTCTCTGCTTGCGGAGTGGCGCTGGCTGGATGCAGCTCCATCAGAGAGTCGCGGGGCTATGTAACCGACAGTGTTTTGCTGTCTACCGTGCAGCCGCAAATCGATAACAAGCGTTCTGTTGAAGGAACGCTTGGCAGGCCGACCTTTACCAGCCAGTTTGGCGAGCCGACCTGGTATTATGTTTCCAGCATTACCGGGCGCCGGCCTTTCGTGCGGCCCCGGATCCGTACACATTCAGTTCTGGCTGTTCAGTTTGACGATGCCGGCAATGTGAAATCGGTGGAACGCTCTGGCATGGAGCAAGTCGTGTATCTGCGCCCGGACGGTGATGAGACGCCGACGCTGGGCCGCGAACGCAGTTTCCTTGAAGACCTGTTCGGCAATATCGGAACAGTGGGCGCACCAGGTGCCGGCGCTCAATAGGCGCGCGGGCATCCGATAGCTTGACGGTTTTGCTATGCTCCCCATATCGCGGGACATGGATAGCTCAAACAACGCTCACGGCCTTACTCAATGGCACGGAACCACCATCATCGGTGTGAAGCGCGGCAAGAATACTGTTATTGCCGGGGACGGTCAGGTTTCCATGGGCAACACAGTGATGAAGCCCAATGCGCGCAAAGTTCGGCGGATTGGTGAAGGCGGGAAAGTCGTCGCCGGATTTGCTGGCGCGACCGCCGATGCGTTCACTTTGTTTGAACGACTTGAAAAGAAGCTGGAACAGTATTCCGGGCAGCTGCTTCGCGCGGCGGTAGAGCTCGCCAAAGACTGGCGCACGGATAAATATCTGCGCAATCTGGAAGCTTTGATGATCGTCGCTGATGAGGAAAGCTTGCTGGTTCTCACCGGCAATGGCGATGTGCTGGAGCCCGAAGGCGGTATCGCGGCGATTGGCTCAGGCGGAAATTACGCGCTCGCAGCAGCCCGTGCGCTTGCCGAATATGAGAAAGATGCAGAAAAAATCGCGACCAAGGCGATGGCAGTGGCCGCTGATATCTGCGTCTTTACCAACGGCAATCTGACCATTGAAACCGTCTGACAGGTTTTCTCGTATCATGACTGAATCACTCACCCCCAAGGCGATCGTCGCCGCTCTGGATGAACACATTATCGGCCAGAAGGATGCCAAGCGCGCTGTTGCAGTCGCGATGCGCAATCGCTGGCGCCGTCAGCGGCTAGGCCCTGAGCTGCGCGATGAAGTGACTCCTAAGAACATCTTGATGATCGGCCCAACCGGCTGCGGCAAGACAGAGATCAGCCGACGTCTTGCTAAACTGGCCGATGCACCTTTCGTCAAAGTCGAAGCGACCAAGTTCACCGAAGTCGGTTATGTTGGGCGCGATGTAGAGCAGATTGCGCGCGATCTGGTGGAAGAAGCGATCCGGCTGGAAAAAGAGCGCCGCCGAGAAGCTGTACGCGAAGCTGCATCCGAGGCAGCGATGGAGCGTCTGCTCAATGCCCTGTGCGGGGAAAACGCTTCCGAAGCGACCCGCGAAGCCTTCCGCGAGCGGATCGTTGAAAATGCGATGAACGATACGGAAGTCGAAATCGACGTCGAAGAAGCGCCGGCCATGCCTTTCGACATGAACGGTATGGGCGGCAATGTCGGCATGATCGATCTCAGCGATATGTTCGGCAAAGCCATGGGCAAGAAGCCCACGAAGCGGCGGAAGCTGAAAGTGCCTGATGCCTGGGACAAGCTGGTCGACGAAGAAGCGGATAAGCGGCTCGATCAGGATGACGTTGCCCGCGTAGCGCTCGCCAATGCGGAAACCAATGGCATCGTGTTCCTCGATGAAATTGACAAGATCGCGGTCAGCGATGTGCGCGGCGGCTCTGTCAGCCGCGAAGGCGTGCAGCGCGATCTGCTGCCGCTGATCGAAGGCACAACAGTTTCAACCAAGCATGGTGCGATGAAAACAGACCATGTCTTGTTCATTGCTTCTGGTGCGTTTCACGTGGCCAAACCCTCTGACATGCTGCCGGAATTGCAGGGCCGCTTGCCGATCCGGGTGGAGCTACGTGCGCTGACGGAAGAGGACTTTGTTCGCATCCTTTCAGAGACCCGCGCAAACCTTGTCGATCAATACAAAGCGCTTATCGGGACTGAGAAGGTCGAGCTCGATTTCCGCGAGGATGCAATTGCTGAAGTCGCTAAGATCGCTGCGCAAGTGAACGAGAGCGTTGAGAACATTGGCGCTCGGCGGCTGCAAACCGTGATGGAACGCTTGCTCGAAGAAATCAGCTTTGAAGCGGAAGATCACGTAGGCGAGACGGTTACGATTGACGCTGCCTATGTACGCGAGAAGCTGACCGATCTTGCTGGTGATAGCGATCTCAGCAAATACATACTCTAAATTCTAGGGATGTGGGGCGAGCCCGATCTCGACC
>WTKI01000046.1 GCA_011524425.1 Altererythrobacter sp.
GGGTGTATTTTCTCAGATGGCGTGAATGACGCTTCAGTGGCCAAGCTGTATGATTCTGCGAGTTCGGCAAACGAAGTGCTGGACTATCTCGCGCGCAACAATTGTTTTGCAGACTGGCCAGAAGTTCAAGCTGCCATGGCCAAGCGTAACCCTCAGCTCGCTGCGTAGGCACAATCCATGAAGCCCCCCCAGTAAGATTGGATCAAGTGATGGCACATTCTCAAAAGACAATCCTCATCGATGGCTACAATCTTGGGCTGGAGAAAGGCACGGGAGTAGCAACCTATGCGCGCAATCTGAGCTATGAAATTCATGGCTTAGGCCACAAGGTTTCTGTTCTTTACGGAAATCGCGGAGGGCAGCAGCGAGACTCTTTGCTCAACGAGATATCCTTTTTCGATGGTCCTGTTGAGCAACACAGGTTCTTCGCAATGCTGGAGCGAGCAAAGCAAGCATTGCGGGGGCCACTAAGCTATCGAGCCAAACAGGTGCCTGTCACAGGCCGCATTGTAACGCGAAACTTCTCAGCTCGGCTCCCCTATTTTGACGCGCTTTATAATTCCAATGAAGTCTATAAAAATGCTCAAGGCGCTTTCTGGGTGTGGAAGCGGTTAGCCAAGGTGAGCCTGCCTGAGCGACCAGACCTAGCGCATTGGACTTATCCCTTGCCTGTACGCGTTGCCAAAGTGCCCAATATTTACACTCTGCACGACCTTGTACCCCTGCGGCTGCCGTACACGACGCTCGACAACAAGAAGCGCTATCTGAAGCTTATGCGGCTGCTTGGTAAGCAGGCAGAACATATCGTTACTGTGTCTGAGAACTCGAAACGTGACCTGATTGAACTGGTCGGGATACCGGAAGAACGGATTACCAACACATATCAATCCGTCCAAATCCCTGACAAATATCGCAATAAGCCGGAAGATCAGCTTGCGAGAGAAGTCGAAGGGGTGACCGGCTTTGATTACAAAGGATATTTCCTCTTCTGGGGTTCGTTAGAGCCAAAGAAGAACATCGGACGCATCATTGAAGCGTACCTTGCAAGCGATGTTGAAACGCCGCTTGTGATCATCGGTGCACAGGCTTGGAAAGCGGAAAAAGAGCTCGCATTGCTGAATGAAGGCATGCGCTCAGAAGAAGATCGCCGGTCTGATAAGGATGCACCAAACCCTGTTATCTCTGCGATCGCCCGTCAGCGCGGTGCGCGCAAGCGGATCATCCGGATGGATTATGCGCCATTCAGCTTGCTTGTCAGCATGATCCGCGGAGCAAAAGCCGCAATCTTCCCTTCCCTATATGAAGGTTTTGGCTTGCCGGCTCTCGAAGCCATGCTTTTGAACACGCCCGTCATCTGTTCCAACACGTCATCACTTCCAGAAGTGGTTGGCGATGCGGCTTACATGGTTGACCCTTACGACACACAGGCGATCACTCAAGCGATCCGGACGCTTGATGCCGATGCAGACTTGCGCGCAGACCTGACGGAACGAGGCGCGCAGCAGGCGTCTAAGTATAGTCCTGAAAATTATCGCGAGCGGCTAAATTCAGTCTATAAGAGCTTCCTGTGATTGAAACTAAAAACACCCATAAAACATCGCGTGCGGTGATCGCATGTATCGCGGCATTATTCGTGTCCGCCTGTTCAACTTTAGGTGCCGCTGGGCCAAGCACGGGCACTTTGCGCGGGGCAGACAGCGAAGCCTATGCGGGTGCAGACATTGCAGTTGTCGACATCGACGGAAGCAGTGTTGCGAGGATCGCGGCGTCTGAAAAAGCGCAAAGCTTCGCGCAAGTTTTCGGCGATACAGAATTCACTGCGCCCCGATTGGCAAAAGGGGATGTTGTCAGTGTGACCATCTGGGAAGCGCCACCAGCTGTGCTGTTCGCACCCCAGCTGTCTGGGGCGATGTCCATACAATCAGGGGCAGCTCAAAATATTTCGCTGCCAAATCAGCCAGTCGATGAAATGGGGACGATTACGGTGCCCTTCATTGGCAAGGTGCCAGCCGAGGGCCGCACAACATCTGAAATGCAAACTGAAATCATTCGCGGACTTGATGGCAGAGCGAATGACCCGCAAGTGCTAGTGCGGCTGATTGATAACCAAGCGAATAATGTCACTGTGTTGGGTAAAGTCGCAAGCACAAGGCGGGTGCCCCTTTCCTCGCGAGGAGAACGCTTGCTCGATGTGCTCGCTCAAGCTGGCGGCCCTTCCCAGGAAGTAGAGCAGACCTCTATTCGCATAGCGCGCGGCGATGTGGCAGCTACTATGCCACTTGACGCAGTGATACTCGATCCAGCGCAGAACATTCCGTTGCTCTCGCAGGACATTGTGACGGTTCTACACCAACCCTATAGCTTCATCGCGCTAGGCGCAGTGACTCGCAATGCAGAGATTCCGTTCGAAGGATCGGGATTGACATTGGCGCAAGCGTTAGGCCGGATTGGCGGGCTAAGAGATGATCGCGCAGACATCCGAGGCGTTTTTGTCTTCCGGTTTGAATCCCCAGATGCGCTTGACATGGCTCAAGTCGATATTGCTCAAGCCAGGCAGGATGGTCACGTCCCGGTCATTTATCGATTGGATCTGTCTCAAGCGTCAGGAATCTTCACAGCTCAGGATTTCAAAATGCGAGATGATGACGTGGTGTATGTCTCAAGTGCGCCGGGTGCTGATCTGCAAAAATTCCTCCAAACCCTTTCCAATGTCGCTTTGTCGACTATCGCCATTACGAACTCGATTGATCGAAACTAAAAAAGTTTGGGGTCTAGGGCACTAAATCCGAGCTAGAGCGTTCGGAGGCATTAGGTTTGTTTTTCGATCCAGAATCAGTCCTGAAGGGGAGAACTATGATGAAGCTGCATCTTTCACTTGGCATGCTTGCACCTATCGCATTGCTAACGGCCTGTGGTGGCGGTGGAGAAGAACCTGCTAGCGAAGCCGAAGCGCCTACTGAAGAAGCAAGCGAGACTGCGGCAGCAGAGCCTGCTGAAGAAGCGCCAGGAGCTCCAGCTGCTGACGACATTGAGACGGTTGATGGCACTATTTTTGCTGACTTCACCGGTGATGCCGCTGCAGGTGAGAAAGTGTTCTTGCAGTGTAAATCTTGCCACGTAGTCGAGCCCGGCCAAAACCGCATTGGCCCGTCGCTCGCTGGCATTGTTGGTCGCACAGCTGGAACAATTGAAGGCTTTAACTACACAGATGCCAATGCCAATAGCGGCATTACCTGGACCAAGGAAAAAATGTTCCAGTATCTGGAAGACCCAATGCGCGTGATTCCAGGAACGAAAATGGCATTTGCGGGGCTTAAAGATGCGCAAGACCGCGCTGACATTATTGCATATCTGGAATCCGCTTCCGCAGAATAAACACACCGCCCATTCTGGTGGTTCGTTAAAAAGGGCGCGGTCCGCAATGGGATCGCGCCCTTTTCGTTGCCCGGTCGGAGGGAGGATCCGGGCTTTGGACCAGCCTGATCAATGGGAGCAATCAGGCTAGTTGATCGAGCTATGCCGCAATCTGACCTCGAGCGAGTTCGCATTGGGACCAGATATCGCTAAGCGCATGGATCAAGCGATCGATGTCGTCATCGCTATGGACCGGCGAAGGTGTCAGACGCAGGCGCTCAGTCCCCACCGGAACCGTCGGATAATTGATCGGCTGAACGTATATGCCGTGATTATCCATCAGCCAGTCACTGATCATTTTGCATTTCTTTGCATCACCCACCATTACAGGGATGATATGGCTAGGATTGGGCAAGTGCGGAATGCGAAGCACATCGAGCTTGCGCCGCACCGTCGCAACACGGTCTCGCTGCGCCTCACGCTCGGCATTGCTTTGCTTTAAATGCTTGATGCTGGCACAGGCACCAGCGGCAACGGCAGGCGGTAATGCAGTGCTAAAGATGAAGCCGCTGGCAAAGGTCCGCACAAAGTCAACAAGATCCGCTGACGCAGCGATATATCCGCCCATGACACCAAAGGCCTTGCCAAGCGTGCCTTCGATAACAGTGATCCTATCCATCAGCCCTTCGCGCTCTGCAACGCCGCCGCCGCGCGGACCATACAATCCGACTGCATGGACCTCATCGATATAGCTCATGGCGCCATGCTTCTCGCACACGTCGAGGATTTCAGCGATGGGCGCAATGTCGCCATCCATGGAATAGACGCTTTCAAACGCGACTAGCTTAGGCACCTCCGGCCCGTATTCCGAAAGCATAGCATCGAGATCATCGACATCATTATGCTTCCATATCTTATAAGGTGCGCGCGAATGTCGAATGCCTTCAATCATGGAAGCATGGTTCAAGGCATCGGAGAACACCACGCAGCCCGGGATCTTGTTGGCAAGTGTTCCTAGTCCGGCCCAGTTGGAAACATAGCCGCTTGTGAACAAAAGAGCGGCTTCTTTGCCATGGAGATCTGCAAGCTCGCGCTCGAGCAAAACGTGATGATGGTTTGTCCCTGAAATATTGCGCGTGCCGCCCGCGCCTGCGCCGCATTCATCCAGCACTTTATGCATGGCCTCAAGCACCACCGGATTCTGCCCCATTCCCAGGTAATCGTTCGAGCACCACACTGTTACATCTTGCGTGCCGTCGTTCACGTAGCGCGTGGCATGCGGAAAGCTGCCCCGATGTCTCTCGATCTCCGTAAACACACGATAGCGCCCTTCTTCTCGGACCTTCTGGAGCTCATCACTAAAGAATGTGTCGAAATCCATGATTTCAGCTTTCCTCTTTTGTTATAACAGTTTGCGCCGTTGAAGACCGGCCAAGATTAGGAGAATGAACGCGCGTTCGCGCTTGCGGCAGGGCCCAGCCCCACAACATTCCGTCGCGAAACGGAAGCGCGAGAAAAAGATGCTCAAGCAAACCAAGCGATGCGAGCGCAAACAACAAGCTAGCCCCGATGGCTTCAGCGCTCCCCGCATCAGCGGAAAAGGCCGCTTGGCCAAGCGCGATGCTTAGTGCAGCGATACCCAACAGAGCGAGCAGAAGCGCAGGACTGAACCGGTTTGCACCGTAATAACTACGCAAATAGCCAAGATGATCAGGCAGGATGTCTGTGTAGGTATTCGGAACGCCGGCATAGATGCATAGCTTTGCGCTGAGCCTCAGTGCGTAGAGCAACGCGAAAGTCATGGCTCCGATC
>WTKI01000012.1 GCA_011524425.1 Altererythrobacter sp.
GCTGGAAGAGTTGGGTCTCATACACGACCTTGCCTGGCGTTGCTGCAAGGTTCTCGCCCAACGTGGATGCATCAGAATCGGTGTGCGTGAGTTGGCCCCGCTTCAAATCCGTGATCAAATGGCGCATGCCTTTGACTAGGTTCTGGCCTCGGGTCTCCAAGGTTCGTTTAAGCACAACCGGATTTGTCGCTAGGAAATTTGCAGGGCTCATCGCTTCGACAAGGGAGTTTGTAGCAAATTCTAACTGTTGCCTCTTTTCAGATGAAATGCCTTCAACCTGCTTTGTCGACTGAATAAAAAACTCAGCCAGCATCAGGTAAGTTTGGTGCAAGACCGCGAAGGCAGGATGCTCCGACCATGCTGGATCTGAAAAGCGCCTGTCAAACTTGGGCAAAGCTGCTGGTTCATCCTTTGCGATGCTGGCCGGATTAGTGCCAAAGCGCTTAAACACACTTTGCCACATCGCCATTGTGTCGCCTGCAAGCTTGGCTTGGAGAGCAAACGGAGCCGTTGGAAGCTGCTTGGCAAGCGTCTCTGTCATCAACATGAAGTGCATAGGGTCGAACGGATTGGCGTGTTCTGTCCCAGAACCGTTGGCCGCCTGATCTTGGACAAACTCCAGCCAAATATCTTTCAGCTCTTGCGCGGTCGCGGCCCAGCTTGCCATATCCTCTGGATCCGCCTCGCTCATGCTTGTCAGACTTGCAAAGGGCGATGCAGCTACAACGTCTCCGGCGAGTTCACGCATCGCTTCGCCCTGCATGTCGAAGAATGCGCGGAATGCTCCAGCAGTATTATTCCAAGTCAATTTGTCGTCGCTCATTGGGACAATCCGTGTGTTAGTAGAATAATTGTCCGCTCCAATAACGAATGTGGCTTCCCACAGCACGTTATATTCGCATAGTTTCGTATGCAAAGAGCATATGTTTTGTTCCCGCTTGCATTGAAACAAACACGAACGCAGATCGATAGGACTTATGGACGAAAATTTTTACCGCATGAAGCGATTGCCGCCCTATGTCATTGCTGAAGTCAATGGCATGCGTCACGCGGCGCGTCGTGCGGGCAAGGACATTATTGATCTGGGCATGGGAAATCCTGACCAGCCCCCGCCGCAGCACGTGATTGATAAGCTGTGTGAGGTCGCTCAGAAGCCTAATGCACATGGTTATTCGCAATCTCGCGGTATCCCAGGCCTTAGACGAGCACAGGCCAGTTATTACGAGCGACGCTTTGGGGTAAATCTTGACCCTGAAAGCGAAGTGGTCGTCACCATGGGCTCCAAAGAAGGATTGGCAAGCCTTGCCAATGCGATCACAGCGCCCGGGGACGTTGTGCTCGCTCCCAATCCTTCGTACCCCATCCATACGTTTGGCTTCATAATCGCAGGAGCGACGATCCGCGCGGTTCCAACAACGCCAGACGAGGAATACTGGCGTGCCCTTGAGAATGCGATGAATTTCACTGTGCCTCGGCCTAGCGTGATCGTCGTGAATTATCCTTCTAACCCTACAGCTGAAGTCGTCGACCTTGCGTTTTACGAACGGCTGGTAGCTTGGGCCAAGGATAATGACGTGTGGGTCCTGTCTGATCTTGCGTATTCCGAGCTCTATTTTGATGGCAACCCGACGCCGTCAATCATGCAGGTGGAAGGAGCGAAAGACGTCGCTGTAGAGTTCACAAGCATGAGCAAGACATATTCGATGGCGGGCTGGCGCATGGGATTTGCTGTCGGAAACAAGCAGCTCATTTCAGCGATGACGCGTGTTAAAAGCTACCTCGATTACGGTGCGTTCACGCCTATTCAGGCCGCGGCCTGTGCTGCAATCAATGGCCCGCAAGATATTGTCGAGACGAACCGCCAGCTCTACCACAAGCGACGCGATGTGATGGTGGAAGCCTTCGCAAGGGCCGGTTGGGATATACCGCCACCGCCTGCATCAATGTTTGCCTGGGCGCCTTTGCCGCCTGCTCTGAAGGAAATGGGCAGCCTTGAATTTTCTAAGCAATTGTTGACTGAAGCTGAAGTCGCTGTCGCACCTGGTGTGGGTTACGGCGAAGAAGGCGAAGGCTATGTCCGGATTGCCATGGTGGAAAACGAGCAGCGGCTGAGGCAGGCCGCGAGAAACATAAAGCGATGGTTTTCCTCACTCGGAATAAATTCCGGTTTGTGAATTCAGAGAAATCAATGCCTTCCAAACTCGAGCTTGACTGTAAGAATGAGGACCTAAAGGTTAGTACCTAGACATTCGAAACGGCATGGGAAGAATGGAACATAAAGTGGGCACGCCGACTATCCAGAACCTGACAACGCGTCAGAAGTCTGTGATGGAACGCGTCGACCGCAGGGTTCCGATCAAGGTCATCGCTAATGAGCTTGGTGTTTCTGAAACCCGCATCAACCAGCATATCCGGGCACTGAAAGACATCTATCAGGCTGGTAGCTTGAACGAACTAGTTGAAAAATATCGTTTGTGCCAGAGAGCCAGAGCCCGTCATGACGAAACGCCCCCCTACAGAAAACCTTTATACAGCAAAAAGCAGCTGCCAGAGAGTGCCGAGCCAGCCCATAACTTACAGCGGGACGTCACTTCGGCCCAGTCCGCTGGGTCGCACGCTCCATCTGTGCTGTTTTCTGCAGCGGGAGTGGACCAGCAAGAGCCGAAGATTGTCCCCGGGGTGCTCGATGGTGAAAACGCCATCCTGTTTCGTCTGGCGGCCATAGTCGGAATCGCTTTCGGAATTCTGGCTGCGGTGGTGTTGTCGGTTACGGCAGCAATGGCTTTGAGTGAAGCAATGGATGGTGTCGCAACCGTTCCCGTGGAAAATTGACGGCCGCTGGTGGAGCACAGCGGACCCGTGGAGACCACAATATGTCCGAACGTATTATTAGCGACGCTTATAACCTCAAAAAGCTGATCCGCGAAGCAGAGGCTCTTGCAGATGAATCGATGATTGCATTTGCCAAGCTCCGTCAGGCTATGATTGCAGCTCGGCAAAACCCTCAGATTGAAGTCAATACAGGGCAACGCGCTTTGTTGCGCCTAAGCCAAGCCGAACAACAAGCGATGGCCATGTCTACCAACATTCTTCGCGTCCATGAGGAGTTAAGCGGCGTTGCTCGCGAAGTGGCGCGTTCAGATGACGGCGATATCCCAACGGAGACGCCCCCATCGGCGGTTATTCCTGACGGCGAGCCATTGCCGGTGGCTGCTTAAGCAAGGAGGGCCCAGTGTGGGAGCTGGTGCTAGAGTATCGGGATGAAGCGCAATTCGTTGCGGGTATGTTCATTAGTTTGGCAGCCCTGCGTTGGGGTGGAATGCCGGAGCGATGCGTAGCAGCGGTTTGGCTGGTTGTCTTCGAAGGTGGTGACTTGGCATACGATTTGTTCGTCGGCCCTAGCATGCGCTTGGACCAGATTGACATTTGGTATGCCGGCATCGATGTGCTCGCAGCAACTATATTCGTTGGCGTGGCGCTCTGTGCCAACCGCATGTACACCTTGTGGATTGCATCATTCCAGCTTGTTTCGATGTCCGCGCATATTTCACGAGAGCTCGTGGATGCGATGACACCAATTTCCTATGCGATGCTCTCTATTGGGCCCTCATACTTTCAACTTGCCTTACTTCTAGGCGGTGTAATCTATCATATAAAAAGAAAGAAAATTTGGGGCGATTATCGTGATTGGAGAAAGTCACTGTATAATCGTAATAAATTTGAATAATTATTCGGGCGTTTATTTATAGTTGCACAAGGAGATTTACGGTAAGAATTAATTCTTACTAGGACTTGGAGGACCTAATGAGTTCAAGCGAAGCAGATCGCTCTAAGGCGGAAAAAAACGTCATGATGCCCCGTTTCTTGGAGGCAGGGGAGGTTACACTTGATCTTTTCCATCGTGATGGAAGGATCCAGGACAAATGGTTGCACTTGCATCCTCGAGAATTTGCTCTGCTTTGGCGACTGGCAGAAAGCCCTGGCCAAGCGTTATCGCGCATGCAATTGCTGGAAGATGTCTGGCGTATCAATTTTGACCCGGAGACTAACAGCCTTGCTGTCCATATCTCTCGGTTGCGAGCCAAGCTTGAGCCCTTTGGTCTCGACGGGTTGGTGGAAACATTGCCCGATGGCAGTTATCGGCTGAGTGGACCAGGCGGTCAAAGCAAATACCGGTTCAGCCATGCGCCTTGGTGAACCTAGTGGATTAGGCTGACGAAGGTCGGGCTAGTGCTAGACAGTCGCTTATAGTTTCGTCAGGAAAGGTTCCGGAATGTCTTGGGCATGAGAGGACCTTTGATGAGCACTGATAATCGCTTACAGATCGATCTGGCTGAAAATGGAGTAGCGCATGTACGCCTTGCTCGGCCGGACAAGATGAATGCTCTTGATCCTGCGATGTTTCAGGCCATCGCGGAAGCAGAAGATGTTCTGAGTTCGATGAAAGGATTGCGAGCTGTGGTCCTTTCCGGCGAAGGCCGCGCATTTTGTGCCGGACTGGATGTGTCCGGTTTCTCTCAGCCAACAGGATCGGGTGCTGATACGCTCACAGAGCGAACCCATGGCAATGCAAACCTTCCGCAGCAAGCCGCAATGGTTTGGCGCAAATGCCCGGTTCCCGTCATCGCGGCCGTACATGGTATTTGCTTTGGTGGTGGCCTTCAGATTGCAAGCGGCGCGGACATGCGCATCGTCGCTCCTGACACGCGCATGTGTATCATGGAAATGAAATGGGGCCTCGTGCCTGATATGGGAGGCTACGCCCTGTGGCGCGGCCTCGTTCGCGCAGATGTCTTGCGGGAGCTGGTCTACACAAACCGCGAATTCACCGGCGCAGAGGCATTGGAGCTTGGCCTTGCAACTCATGTAGATGCCGATCCGCTTGCGAAAGCCTATCAGATCGCGGAAGAAATCGCTAACCGCAATCCCGACGCGATCCGCGCGGCGAAGCGCTTGCAGGATGTGATGGATGACGAGCCTACAGACGCCATTTTACTGGCTGAAAGCATCGCTCAGGATAAGATTATCCGCACACCCAACCAGGTCGAAGCAGTGATGGCCGGCATGCAAAAACGCGCGGCCAATTTCACTGACGTCTGAGAATTTATGTCAGGAGGCGTTTACCCGAAAACCGCGACGCATTGCAT
>WTKI01000096.1 GCA_011524425.1 Altererythrobacter sp.
CCAATGGCGGGTGCGCAGTTGCAATGCTTCATGAGAGCCGTTTTCAATCCTGATATGATAGACCCAAAACCACTTGCTTGCATCGGGATGGGATTGCTCGGGTAGAAAGTTGACTGCAACTCTTACAGTCACTCCCTCAGTCGTCGCGGCATGATCGAATAGCTCTTTCATCAATCACTAAGTTAGCGATTCGTTATCCGCTCACAAGAGGGCAAGACCCGATAATCCACTTTGAATTGCCTCATTGTGGCGGGTTTGCATCGCTGATTGCATCATCTGCACCTGAAAGGGCAAGAATGTTGCAAAGAATTATTGTTGTGCGAGCTCTTCTTCGATTTGACCAAGACGTTCCTTTCCAAAGAACATCTCGTCCCCCACCCAAACGGTAGGAATTCCAAAGGCGCCGCGTTCAACCACCTGGCTTGTGCTATCGACTAGGCCTTGTTTGACTTCATCAGTGGACGCCCTGCTCAACAAATCCGCAGCATCAAAGCTGTTATTCTCCAGCACCTTTCCGATGGCATCAGCATCGCTGACATCGATCTGGTTCTCCCAGACTTCAGGAAGCATCGCATCAATAAATTGAACCGCTCGCCCATCCTGATTGGCGGCGAACAGCAAGCGCTGCAAAAGAATAGAGTTGAACGGGAATTTCGGGTTCATCGTGAATTTGGACAATTCGTGCTTCGCGATAAAGCGCTGAAACTCAAGCATGCCGTACTCAACCTTGCCCTTCACATCCTTGTCACGGATCATAGGCGGGGCATTGCCGGTAAGCCGGTGCATTCCGGCAAGAAAGGCTGGAAGGATGTCGAGGCCTGCACCGGTGCGCTGCAAAACATCGCGCAGCGGATACCAGATCAAATACGCATTCGGACTAACAATGTCGAAAACCAGCTCTACCCGGCGCGCCATACCATGCTCCTCTATCCTATTTTGGCTGGTTTGATTGCAGGGATAGGATGCAAGCGCAAGGGAGCGAGATTCAGCAGCCCGCCGCTTTCAGCGCCTGGTCGATATCCTCTTTGAGGTCTTCAATGTCCTCAAGACCCACATTGATCCGCAAAAGACCTTCTGTGACCCCCATGTCCTCCCTGGCTTCCGGCGTCATACTGGCATGCGTCGTGCTCGCCGGATGACATATGAGGCTGCGAGAATCGCCAATATTGTTCGAGATATCAATCAATTGGAGAGCATCGAGCATAGCAAAGGCACGCTCCCTGGAACCCAGATCGAAGGCAAAGATCGGTCCAGTGGCAGACATTTGCGCTTTTGCCAGTTCATGCCGCGGATGGCTCGCAAGGCCAGGATGGAGCATCCGGTCCACACGCGGTTCCATATAGGCACCCAGCGTAACCGCACTCGCACTTTGATGATGCGCGCGCATGGACAGTGTCTCCAGCCCTTTCAGCACTACCCAGGCATTAAACGGCGCAATGTTAGGCCCGGTGTTGCGCTGGAATGGTAACAACACCTCATTGATCCATTCCTCGCTAGCACACACAGCGCCCGCCAGAACCCGCCCTTGCCCGTCCATCAGCTTTGTCGCCGAGTAAGCGACGACGTCCGCGCCAAATTCCATCGGTTTTTGCAGCGCAGCTGTTGCAAACGCATTGTCGACAACGGTCGTAATGCCATGGGCCTTAGCGACATCGCATACATGCTTGAGATCGACGACATCGAGCGTCGGATTAGCCGGTGTTTCGAAGAAAAAGACCTTGGTGTTAGGCTGGATGGCGGCTTCCCAGGCCGCGTTATCCGCACTGTCGATGACTGTGGTTTCTATACCCCACTTGGGTAGGAGATTGTCCACCAGCCAGCGACAGGACCCGAATGCCGCCTTTGCAGCCACCACGTGATCGCCGCTCGCCAGTTGGCACAGCAAAGCTGTGGTCATCGCCGCCATACCCGATGCTTGCGCTCTGCAAGCCTCCGCTCCTTCCATAAGAGCAATGCGCTCTTCCAGCATGGCAACAGTCGGATTTTGCAAACGCGAGTAGGTCATACCGTCAGCATCACCTGCAAAACGGTCTGCGACGGTTTGCGCATCGTCATAGGTGTAGCCCGAGGTCAGAAACAGCGCTTCACTGGTTTCGCCGTGTTCGCTACGCCAAGTCCCGCCACGAACGGCCTGCGTTGCAGGTCGCCAGTTGCGGGTTATTTGCCGGTCTGTCCCAGTGGTCTTCTTCATAGGATGTCGCGTTTAAGCGGCTCTGGCTCGTGCAGCAAGCAGCTTAAAGCGTGCTTGCAACTAGTCCTTCTCGTGCAAGGCGTGTTTGACGCACAGCGCTGAGCATTTGCGATCCTTCGACAAGGGTCAGCAGATAACGCGCGCCACCTTGAGGATCGGGATCGTCAGCAGGCATGTGAGCCTCCAGCCATGATAGGAGCTTTTCCGTCATCGCCTGTGCAGCTTCGCCATACCCTGCGATCCCCCGCGCGCATCCGGCCACGATCTCCCACCACAGCGCCATGAAGGGCTGCATGTCAGGCTTTGCTGATTGAGACAGGATGCGTTGGACGCATTCCTTACGTGTCATTGGCAAGCCATCTCCAAAGCCCTGATCCAAGGCTGCTGCGTATTTTTCCGCCAGATAATCCAGCAATTCTGCAATCAATTTCTCTTTGTTACCAAAGTGATAGATCAGCATTCGGTCACTGGTTCCGGCTGATTTGGCAAGGGGGCGAAGGCTGGCTTGTGACAAGCCATGGGCAAGCACGTGATCTGCCATCGCTGGCAACAGCGTGTCTTTCGACATTTCTGACCGTTTAGCTGCGCTTACCATGCCATCTTGTAGCGGGTGCTACGTTAAAGCTTGGTAAAATGTAGCACTCGCTACATACCAAATGCGATCTGAGGAGAATTAAAGGCCTCATCTTGCCCGGTTGCCTCTGCCACCTTATGCGAGAATTTGATGGATCAGGCAGAGGCCTTGAGCAATAACGGGCAAAGCGGGCATCAGCGAATGCGGTCCGTTACGGATTCAGACCCTTTCATTCCCAATATTCTGATTACATTAGGCTTTTTGGCGATTGCGTCTATCCGTCTTACTGTGCCTGAGGCGCCTTATTTCGATGAAGTGCATTATGTGCCCGCCGCCAGAGATCTGCTGGAAGGCGAAGCCTATCGCAATCAAGAACACCCTTTGTTCGGCAAGCAATTGATCGCATTGGGTATGGCCATTTTCGGAGATAATCCGCTGGGTTGGCGGCTAATGCCTTTGATGGCGGGAACCCTGGCCCTTTTCGCAAGCATGAGAGCTTTGTGGTTTGCATCGCAATCCCGCTTTGCGAGCATAGCTTTCGGCCTTTTGCTCGCCAGCGGATTTGCTCTCTTCGTCCAATCCCGCATAGCCATGCTCGATATATTTATGATGAGCGGATTGAGCGTTGCGGTCTGGCAATTCGCTGCTGCGATCCACGCGCCGGAAAAAGCCCGGAGCCGGTTAGCTGTAACCGGCATTGCGCTTGGGTTGGCGATGGCGAGCAAGTGGAACGCAGTGCCTCTTGCAATCCTGCCGGCATTGGCATTCTTTATCGCACGTCTCTCAGCCCATCGCAGGCGGCCGATCGTCAGCGCGCGCGGTTTGCCAATACCGGGCATTTCCATGTGGGAAGCGATGATCTGGCTCGGGGCCCTGCCACTGATAGTTTACATGTTCACGTTCCTACCGGTCTGGACAATAGGCAATTCACCTCTTGCCAGCACCGGTTTGATCGGCCTGCACGTACACATGATTGAGCTGCAAACGCAGGTATTGAAGTCTCATCCTTACCAGAGCTCTCTTGCCGACTGGATCATCAACTGGCGGGCAATCTGGTATCTTTATGAACCCATAGGTGGCGCACAACGCGGGATCATGCTGATTGGCAACCCGCTCACAATGCTTCTAGGCATTCCAGCCCTTTTATGGTGTTTTATCAGCGGGATACGCGATATTGACTGGACGCGTCTGGCAGTTGTCATCGGCTATTTGGTGAGCATCGGATTATGGCTGGTCGCGGACAAACCTGTGCAATTCTATTACCACTATTTTGTCCCGAGCTGCTTTCTGCTGGCAGCACTCGCGCTTGCGCTGGACGCGATGTGGCAAAGCGGCAAGCGATTGGCTTCAGGCAGCCTGATCGCTGTAAGCCTCGCCTTGTTTGCGTGGTTCTATCCAATCCTGTCTGCAGCGCCGCTGGAAAATCAGGGCAGCTTCAGAAACTGGACGTGGTTAGCCAGCTGGACCTAGTAAAAATTGCTTAGAAGCGGCCCCAGACAAAGCGGCTGGACAGCGCATAGTTCCACACAGAGCCAACCAGAATTCCTGCAAGTGCGGCAAAAACCCACAGCAAGCCTTGCGATTCAAGGAAAGTCGCAATCGCCACATTGGCAAATCCGCCCACCGCACAGGTCAGACAGAAACCGATCCATCCCTTGAACAGACCGCCCGCCCCTTTGATCCGCTGATCGCGATAGGTCAGCGCGTTATTGAGCAGGAAGTTGAAGCTCATCGCGCTTAACACAGCAATCGCTTGTCCCATGGTGAAGGCTTTGTCGAAGATGAAGAGCACGCTGGCCAGCACTGCCATGTGCACCAGAACGCCCATCGCGCCAACAGTGCCGAACAGTGCAAAGCGCGTAGGAATGACTTTGCCGAAAGTCTTGTCATACAGACCTGCAAGAAAGTCGAACGCGATCGCACGGTCGAGCTTGCTTTCGCCTTCACGGCGGGCTGAGAAGTTCAAAGGGAATTCCTTTACAGAAAGCACTTCTTCCGAAGTCGCAAGAAGATCAAGCAAGATCTTGAAACCAATACCGGAAAGCCGAGGAACAAGGTTCCGTGCGCGGGCCGATTCCAGCATGAAATAGCCGCTCATCGGATCGCTCAGTTCAACGCCTGTCATTTTGCGGGCGATAGAATTTGCCACACCTGAAAGCTTCTCGCGCTCAGGCTGTGCCCATTCTTCCGTGCTCGCGCCTGGTGCAAAGCGGGAAGCGACCGCAACCTGCGCTTCCCCCGCTTTCAATGCGCCGAGCATTTGAGGCAGAAGG
>WTKI01000184.1 GCA_011524425.1 Altererythrobacter sp.
CTTCAAAGGAAACTCGATCCTCATTTTCCCTGCGGATCCCTAATCCCGAAATGGCAAGCTTCGGGCGAAAACATACATTGACCAACAACCAGAGAAAGAAGCTTGCAATTAATCCCGACAGAAAACCCACACCAAATTGTTCAAATGTAGCCCAGATCAACGCCGCCCTCGCTTCTCATCCTCGAAGAGTTCAGCGAGCTGTTCCATGATCGTGCCGCCCAGTTGTTCGACATCCATGATCGTCACCGCGCGGCGATAGTAGCGCGTCACATCGTGGCCGATACCAATTGCGACGAGCTGCACCGGCGAGAACTTCTCGATCCATTCGATCACGCTGCGCAAATGCGCTTCGAGATAACCGGCCGAATTCACACTCAACGTGCTGTCATCAACCGGCGCGCCATCAGAAATCACCATCATGATCCGGCGGTCTTCCTTGCGGGCAATGATGCGATTATGCGCCCACATCAAAGCTTCGCCATCGATGTTTTCTTTCAGCAACCCTTCACGCATCATCAGGCCGAGATTGCGGCGCGCTCGGCGCCATGGCTCGTCTGCTTTCTTGTAAACAATGTGGCGCAAGTCGTTGAGGCGTCCGGGTTCTTGCGGCTTACCATCAGCTAGCCAAGCCTCGCGGCTCTGCCCGCCTTTCCAAGCGCGGGTGGTAAAGCCGAGGATTTCAACCTTGACCCCGCAACGCTCCAGCGTGCGCGCAAGAATATCCGCGCTAATCGCCGCAATGGAAATCGGCCGTCCGCGCATCGAGCCGGAATTGTCGATCAGCAAGGTTACGATTGTGTCGCGAAATTCCACATCGCGCTCTGTCTTGTATGCGAGCGCAGTTCCGGGCGAGACGATCACACGCGGCAGACGCGAAGCATCGACAATCCCGTCTTCCTGATCGAAGTCCCAGCTGCGGTTTTGCTGCGCCATCAAGCGGCGCTGCATCCGGTTGGCGAGCCGTGTGACGATACCTTGAAGGCCCGTTAGCTGGCTGTCGAGATAGGCGCGCAGCCGCTCCAATTCCTCTGCATCGCACAGTTCCAGCGCGCTGACTTCCTCGTCAAAACGCTCTGTATAAGCCTTGTAGTCGAGGTTGTTTTCAGGCTCGGCATTCGGGCGATTGGGCCGTGCTGGCATTGTGGCGGCATCGCCTTCTTCGCCGGGCTCGCCTTCCGCCATATCGCTATCGGCGGACATCTCTGTCTCGCCATCGGCATCGCCTTCGCCTTCCGCCATCTCGCCCGCCATTTCGGACGCTTGTGGATCGCCTTCGCCCGAATTCTCGTCTTCGCCTTCGCTTTCGTCTGGACCTTCCTCGTCTTCGCCTTCGTCCTCGCTATCGCCTTCATCAGGCGCATCGGTTGGCTGCGTGAGGTCGAGATTGCGCAACAGATCGAGCGCGAGGCGCTGAAAGGCGGATTGATCGTCGAGATTATCAGCAAGCGCGGCAATATCGTCACCGGTTTTGCCAGCAATGTCTTGACGCACCATTTCCAGACCCGCTTGCGCCACTTCAGGGACTGGCTCTCCTGTCAATTTCTCGCGAAGCAAAAGGGAAAGCGCGGTTTGAATAGGCACATCGCTGGCTTGCTGCGCGCGGGCGATTGCATCGCTGGCCATACGCACATCGAGCGCTGCGGAGAGGTTCTCGCGAATACCGTCAAATTCCGAGGCGCCAATCGCTTCATAGCGCACTTGCTCAATCGCATCATAACACGCCCGCGCAGTCGCTTCTGGTGGCGCGCCTTTTGCGTGCAACTCTGCATTATGGTGCAAAAGCTTGAGCGAGAAACTGTCCGCAAAGCCGCGCGCTTCAGCGACTTGTTCTTTAGGCAGCTCGCGCCCTGGCAAAGGAACACGGAAATGCTTGCCAGCGGAGGAGGCTGCATCCGCACTCCAAGCGACTTCTACGTCAGCCTCGCGCGCAATTGCACGACTGGCGCCGGTCAGCGCATGCTTGAACTTGTCGAGGGGTGTTTCTTCAGACATTCAAGGTGTCGTTAGCAACTCACCTGCCTGTGTCAAAGACGGAACACAGCTGAATGGTATCCCGAGCGATGCGGTGAAACGGCTCGCGGCTCAGACGATCGACTGGCCGGTCGTCTCCCAATCCTTCAAAAAGCCTTCAATGCCTTTGTCAGTCAGGACATGGGTGAACAGCTGCTTGATGACTTTCGGAGGCGCAGTCATCACATCGGCTCCGATCCGTGCGCTTTCCAGCACATGCGTGACATGACGCACGCTGGCGACAAGGATTTCTGTCTCAAACAGATAATTGTCATAGATCAGCCGAATGTCTTCAATCAGCTCCATACCGTTAAAGCCGTTGTCATCGTGACGACCGACAAACGGGCTGATGAAGGTGGCTCCAGCCTTTGCTGCAAGCAGCGCCTGATTGGCTGAGAAGCACAGAGTCACATTGACCATTGTTCCATCGCTGGTGAGCGCTTTGCAGGTTTTCAGGCCATCAATCGTAAGCGGTACTTTGATGCAGACATTGTCTGCTAGCTTGCGCAGCACCTCTGCCTCTTTCATCATGGCTTCATGATCGAGCGCGACCACTTCGGCGCTGACAGGGCCATCGACGATAGCGCAGATTTCCTTGGTAACTTCCATGAAATCTCTGCCTGACTTGGCGATGAGCGAAGGATTGGTCGTCACTCCGTCCAGCAATCCCGTAGCAGCCAGTTCCTTGATGTCATCAAGTTCAGCGGTGTCAGCGAAGAATTTCATGAATGGGGCCTCCAGCGTTCCTCATCGAGTCGATATGCAAAGGGAATAACAGCCTTTCCGGCGTAAGCCAGTAGAGGCGGCGCGCTAACCCCCAGCCAAACCTTGTTGAAGCTCTAACAAGTAGAGTAAATTTGCTCAAATCTGTGGCTCCGGCACCAACGCGAGGTGCCTGGTCAGCGAAGCTCAAATTCCATCTGCCACTTTGACCCCGAGATCGCCGGAGCACCCGTTTCGAGCGTGATCAGAACGGTCAATTCCAACAGTGGCAGGTACCAAATGTTAATTCGCGCATTCACCTTCATCGCCTGTCTGGCAGCTTCGCTTGCTGTTCCCAGTCAAGCACATGCGGCCACAGAGCAGCTCGAATTCTGGTTTGACCAGACAGTCTCCAAAAAGGTCGACAAGACCACTAAGATCACGCTCGAAACTGGCCAGCGATTTCGCGACATCGAGGCACAGCGCTTCGATTCCGTATTTGGCCGTGCTTGGTTCACCCGCAAGCTGGACAAGAACTTCAAGGCCTCTGTGGCAGTCGAATACCGTGTGAACGGGACTGCTCCCGACGAAGTGCGTCTTACACAACAGATCAAAGCGAAAAACGGTATCCTTCGCGCTGGTCTGCGATTTGAGCAGCGCTGGCTGCCAGAGACCGACCGAGTAGGTTTGCGTGCGCGGCCAAAGCTAGGCGTGGAGTTCCCACTGGATAAAGACAAGAAATGGAACGCTGTTGTCGACGGTGAAGCTTTTTTCGATCTGCGGGTTGCACAGCCCAAGCTCGACACAGGCCTGACAACTGTGAAGACACGAGTAGGGGTTGCGCATCAGCTATCGAAGCGCGTGGAACTGCGCGCGCATTACTTACGCAAACAGGTGTTCAAGCCGAACTATCCGGACAAGGTCTCGCATGCGCCTCAGATCAGCCTGAACATCACCCTTTGATGGAGCGGCGCTAAAGCGCAGAGCCCACGCCAAACACACCGATCAGCAACGGATCATTGGTGCTTTGAGGATCGCTTCGGATAGCAGCCTCTTCAAAACCCATCTCGTCCCAGATTGCTGTGTTCACATTGCCAGCCAGCCGCTGGGCAATGCCGCTAACATCGGTTCCGGTGAGACCGTTGATCAGCTCTGCAACCAGTGGCTCTGAGGTAATTTCGATCGCACGGCCCAATTCAGGGACCATCGCTTCGATCAATTGGCCGCCCATCTCTCCTTGCAGGAAATCAGTGGCTGCGCGCGGTCCGCCACGAATCAGAGCTTCGGCGTTTTCAATACCGATCACGCGTACCGCATCGGCGACAAGCGGCGCCGCGCGGTAAGAGCCTTCGATTGCGATATCAGCGAAAGCGCCCTGAAGCCGGTCTTTGAAGAGCGTCGATGTGAGGATGTCAGACAGCACGTTCCCGCGTGTCCCCAGCAAGTTAGACAGACCGATCCTAGCGACTTGCTCGTCCCAGAAACCATCCGGAGCGGTTAGCCTGGCAAATGCATTCTCGCTGGAAAGTGTCAGCAAACGGCGGATCGCCTCTGTCAGACTGAAACCAGGGAGACTGGCGCAAGCCGGCAGCGAAAGCGCTGCGCCCCCCAGCATCATGCCAGCCAAAACATTGCGCCGCGAAGCGCTTTCAACCAGAATTCCGGACATTTTCTCTCCCCTCCATCTTGTCGCGAGGCTTATGCACGCTTCATATTGTCCGCGTCATGAACCGTATCCGCGTCCTTGTCTTCAATGCAGCCCTTGGCGCGTTGGATTACCGCATCCCTGACGGGGTTGTGGCAGAGCCGGGCGCGATTGTCATCGCTCCATTGGGGCCACGCCAAATCACCGGTATTGTCTGGGAGGCAGACAAACTGCCTGCAAAGGAAGTTCCGGCGTCAAAGCTGCGGCCCATTCTGGAAGTGTTACCGGTGCCGCCGCTATCAGCCCCTTTACGCCGGCTGATCGAATGGACAGCTGAGTATTATCTCGCGCCCATGAGCGCGGTTGCACGGATGGTGATTTCATCAGGCGGAGCGCTTAAAGGCCCTGCTACCATGACAGAGTACCGCCTGACAGGCGAGCTGCCGGACCGCATGACGCCTCAACGCCAGCAAGCTTTGGATGCTCTTATCGGGGAACAGGCGACGATCCGTGAGCTATCCGCGCTCGCGGGGGTTTCGGAAGGCGTTTTGCGAGGCATGGTGAGCGCGGGACTGATCGAACCCGTCACAGTCGCGATTGATCGCCCCTTCCCGCCAGCAGATC
>WTKI01000038.1 GCA_011524425.1 Altererythrobacter sp.
CTCTTCCAGCTGGTTCAATACAGCCCGGCAACCGATGAAGTGTTAGAAACTCCATTGGTCATCTTCCCGCCATGGATAAACCGCTTTTACATCCTCGACCTGACCCCCAAAAAGAGCTTCATAAAATGGGCGGTCGATCAAGGCATTACAGTTTTTGTAGTCAGCTGGAAGTCAGCCGACGCGAGCATGAAAGACGTGATTTGGGATGATTACATCCGTTCGCAAATCGATGCGATTGATCAAGTTCGCTCGCGGCTCAAAGTCCCTAGCGTTCATGCCATAGGATATTGCGTTGCGGGCACGACATTAGCTGCAACTCTCGCAATTTTGGAACGTCGCGAGCAAGCCGATAAAGTCAAGAGTGCTACGTTTTTCACTGCTCAGGTGGATTTTGAGAAGAGTGGAGAGCTCAAGCACTTCATCGATGAAGGCCAATTGGAAATGATCAACAAGCTGTCAACAGACGGCTTCCTTGATGGAAGGTACCTCGCGGCAACCTTCAATTCTCTGCGAGGCAAAGATTTGATCTGGAATTATGTCGTCAACAATTACCTGCTTGGCGAAGACTATCCGGCATTTGATCTGCTGCATTGGAACGGAGACGTCACTAACCTACCATCTAAATGGCACAGCGATTATCTGCGCGATCTTTACAGAGACAACAAGCTGGTCCAGCCGGACGCTATGGAGGCCGATGGCACCAAAATTGACCTGACAAAGGTCAAGACGCCGACATATGTACAAGCAGGCAAAGAAGATCATAATGCGCCGGCCGAAAGCGTGTGGCGGATCACAGAGCACTTCAACGGACCGTTGAAGTTCATCCTCGCAGGTTCTGGACATATCGCGGGCGTCGTCAATCCGCCGGCGGCAGGCAAATACCAATATTGGACAGGTGACAGCACATCGAAGTCACTCGCAGACTTTGTGTCCAGCGCGACGGAGCATCCAGGTAGCTGGTGGCCGAATTGGCTCGAATGGCTGACAGTTCAAGATGCCTCAAAAGTTTCCGCTAAGGGGAAAAGGAAGCCAGGTTCAAAGAATGACAAAGTCCTGGAAGATGCACCCGGCCGCTATGTTATGATGCGCTAAGATTCTGATACTTAAAATTTTTTTCATTTTTTGTGCGCTGCACAAAAATCACTTGACTTCGCAGTTGCAATGCCTATTTTGTGCACTGCAACAAAGACGAGGTTCATATGGCTACCAACGCCACATCTAAAATTGATGCTGCAGCGGAGAAAGCATTCGCTGAGGCGGCATCTGCTAAGGCTGGGTCAAAGCCAGCTGCGAAGAAGGCACCGGCCAAGAAGGCTCCTGCCAAGGCGAAGACATCTAAGCCCGCAGCGGCAAAGAAGACGCCGGCTAAGAAGCCTGCAGCAAAGCGCGTAGCACCAAAGAAGGTTGCGGCGAAAAAGCCTGCCGCGAAAAAAGCGCCTGCGAAGGTTGCTGCGAAGACCAAAGTTTCAACTGACAATCCTGTTACACAATTGAAGGATAAGATCATGGCCACTGCCAAGACCACTGATTTCACTGCTCAAGCCAAAGAAATGGTTGCCGATGTACAAGAGCGTTTCAAAACAGCTGCCGCTAAGGCTGGCGAGTTTGCCAGTGAGGCAGGCGAATTCAACAAAGCGAACCTGGACGCAGTCGTAGAAAGCGGCAAACTGATGTTTTCTGGCGCTCAGGATCTGATGCGCTCTGACGTCGAGACCGGTAAGACTGTTGTCGAAACTGTAACAGCAGACGTCAAGAAGATGGCAGCTGTTAAGTCTCCGACAGAACTCATGCAGTTGCAGGGTGAATTGGCTCGTCGCAATTTTGACGCTGTTGTTTCTTATGGCTCAAAGCGCACTGAAGAAGTCGTAAAGCTCTACAATGACGCTTTCGCTCCTATCTCAAGCCGTATGAGCGTTGCTGCTGAGAAAATTTCGAAAGCTGCCTAAGCTTGGAAACATATTCTTCGTAAAGGTTAGCCTCCTCTCCCACACGCTAACTTTTACAAGAGACAAGAGAGCCGAGGAGCCGCTAGACGGTTTCCTCGGTTTTTGTTTGTCACCAATAGAACCATGATCGGATAGGGCCAGTCGGGAGAAAAATATCGCATTCGAGCGTTAACTTCATAGCACGACCTTGCGAATATATGACCTGATACGATAATGCGCGTTTCCTTATGACCAGAACGACATCCCTCTTCTCTTCCGATCTGAAGCCTTCTGAGTTGCTCGAAGCGGCGCAGACTGCTGGTGCCGCGGTCAGTGGTCCGGATAGCAATGATCCAGATAGCGACGAAGAAGTCGGAATCGCGACAAAGACTAAGGCTCGGCCGAAAAAGCCTAGCCAGTATAAAGTGCTGATGCTCAATGACGATTACACGCCTATGGAATTCGTCGTGATGGTGCTGAAGCGCTTCTTCAGCATGGACTTAGAAGAAGCGACACGCGTTATGTTGCACGTGCATCAGAAAGGCGTGGGGATTTGCGGCATCTTTCCTTATGAAGTCGCGGAAACCAAAGTGAACCAGGTGATGGACTTCGCCCGGCAGCACCAACATCCTCTACAGTGCACATTGGAAAAAGCCTGAACAAAGCAGCTTACGGCCCGCAACCAAAGGGCCTCGATCAGCATCTTGTTCAGACAATGCTTTGACTTCTTGTGCGAGAGAGTCATGACGAGCCGCAATTTTCGCGCTAGAGGCGAATACCTAGGTAACAACAAATCACGCTGACGGGCCTTGAACGCATTTTTTCCCAGCATTGACCGCTACATATTCCGGTTGGTCGTTTTCCCTATGCTGGGCGTGTTCGCGCTCGCTGCATCGCTTCTTTTGCTGGACAAGATGCTGCGCTTGTTTGACTTTGTAGCAGTTGAAGGCGGGCCTATTGGTGTCGTGTTCAAAATGCTGGGCGCGTTGATCCCTGAATATGCAAGTCTTGCCATACCGCTCGGCTTGCTGCTCGGCATACTCTTGGCATTCCGCAAGCTGGCGACATCCAGCGAACTCGATGTGATGCGAGCGGTTGGCCTGGGTTATAATCGCTTATTGCGTGTTCCTTACATGATCACATTTGTGTTGATGGCGGTGAACATTGCGCTGGTTTTTTTCATTCAGCCGCTTAGCCGGTATTACTACGAACAGATGGAATACGAGTTACGCTCGGGCGCCCTAGGCGCATCCATCAAGGTTGGCGAGTTTACTACCCTTGCAGACCGCATGGCCCTGCGAATTGAAGAGAGCGAAGATGATGGGCGCCGTCTGGTCGGGATATTTGCACGAGTGGCAAATACGAAAGGCCAGGTTCTCTCGATCAGCGCGCGGGAAGGTGCCTTCCTTGCTACCAGCGACGACCCCGATACAATCATCCTGCGTTTGACCGATGGCACCATCGTACAGGACACTAGCGGGGAGAACACAACTCCGCGCGTTCTCAGTTTCACCCGGCATGACTTGCCGATTGATCTGCCAACCATTGAAGAGTTCCGCGCGCGCGGAGATGCAGAGCGCGAGTACATCCTGCCAGAATTGCTAAGGATTGGATGGAGCGATGATCAGCCTGAAGCGAAGCGCGACGCCAGCCAGGCAAGCTTCAATTTTCGCGCGGTTGAAGTGGTCATGATGCTGATGATGCCACTTCTCGCGGTGGCATTGGCCATTCCACCTAAGCGATCGACCAGCGCACTTGGCGTGTTTGTGTCAATCATCATGGTGGTCTCCTATCACAAGGTAAACCAGTATGGAGAAGACGTGGCAGCTTTGGGCCGTGTCGATCCCATATTGGCTTTGTGGGGCCCGTTTGTAATATTCGCAGGGCTCATATTATGGATGTATTATCGGGTTGCCTATGTGCCTGGTGGGCAAGCGATAGGAGCATTGGAGACTGCATTCGACAAACTGTTCAAACGCTTGCGCAAACTATTCAAGCCGAAGCGGCAACGCATTGCGCAATTGCCGCAAAAGACCGAGCTTGAAGCCGCAACGGCAGAATAGAACAAGCGCGCGCTAGACATGCAACTCGATTTCTTCCCTTCCAAAACTCTCACTTTCTACCTGGCGCGGCTGTTTGTGGTCCGCATCTTTGCGGTGCTTGTTATGCTGGTACTGGTACTGATGATGCTGGACCTGCTTTCGAACAGCGGGAAGATTCTTGCTGTGGAAGGCAACGGGCAAGGCGAGCTTTGGACATATGCAAGCTTGAGGATACCTCAGCTCATTGCGCGGTTCCTGCCCTATTCAGTCTTGCTGGCGACTATTATCACGCTTGTCACGCTCAACCAGAACTCCGAAGTTATTGCGATGAAGGCGGCAGGGCTTTCCGCACATCAGGTGCTTGCACCTCTTTTGATGACTGCAGCTGCCGTTGCTCTTATCAGCTTCGCGTTCAACGATCGAGTGGTTACCCGCGCCACAGGAACGCTCAAAGCATGGGAAAGCGCTGAATATGGCGCTGCTCCGCGGAGCGCTGAAACGCGCTCGAACATATACCTGACCGATGGCCACAATATCATGACTGCAACAACCTTGAACGGGAAAGGGACTGCGACTGTCATGGAAGACGTCACTTGGTATGAACGTGCGCAAGGCGGGTTGCTTCGCCAGCAAATCAAAGCCAGTCGTGCTGTCTATGCAAGCCCGGGCTGGAGGCTGGAAGATCCCGTACGATTTGACGTTGCGGCAGCCATCACAGTGGAAATGCCGGAAGTCACAGTCGGGGAAGGTCTTTCACCAGAGCAGATCGAGCTCGAAGCGGTCGATCCGGACTCCACAGGTTTCTTTGACTTGAGCAAAGCGATCAATGATTATGAAGCAGTCGGCAAGCGCACCTCGGAATTGCGCGCAAAATGGTGGCATAAGATTTCAGGGCCCTTGTCCGCATTCTTGATGCCGTTGCTAGGCGCCGTGGCCGCATTTGGTCTCGCGCGGTCGGGGCAACTGTTTGTACGGGCGATTATCGGCATGGCGTTGGGTTTTGCGT
>WTKI01000267.1 GCA_011524425.1 Altererythrobacter sp.
CTCTGTGAAGGGACCGAAGGGCACTTTGTCCATGGGTTTGTCAGAGCTGATCGATTACAAGATCGAAGGCGAAGAGATCCAGGTCAACCCGGCTAACGATACAAAGCAAGCGCGCTCTTATTGGGGCATGCAGCGTACGCTGGTATCGAACCTGGTTGAAGGCGTAACTGACGGCTTTTCCAAGACACTGGAAATTTCAGGCGTTGGTTACCGTGCCAAAGCGCAAGGCAAGAAGCTGAACCTGCAACTGGGTTTCAGCCATGATGTAAACATCGACGTGCCGGAAGGCATCGAAGTTGCAACGCCTGACGCGACTACTGTTGTTGTATCCGGCATCGACAAGCAGGCCGTTGGCCAGCTTGCTGCTGAGATCCGCCGCTGGCGCAAGCCTGAGCCTTACAAAGGCAAGGGCATCAAGTACCAGGGCGAATATGTCTTCCGCAAGGAAGGGAAGAAGAAGTAAGATGGCGAAACTTTCTCTTTTTGAACGCCGCCGCCGCAGGGTGCGTACAGCGCTGCGTAGTCGTGCCGGTGACAAGCCGCGTTTGTCTGTGCACCGCACTGGTCGCCACATCTACGCGCAGATCATTGACGATGTGCAGGGCAAGACTGTTGCTGCTGCCTCGACTTTGGGTGCGAAGGCGTCTGGCGCTAATGTCGATGCTGCCGCGAAGGTTGGCAAAGATATCGCAGCTGCTGCGAAGAAGGCTGGTGTTACCACTGTCGTGTTCGACCGCGGCGGATTTTTGTTCCATGGCCGCGTCAAAGCGCTGGCCGATGCCGCTCGCGAAGGCGGGCTGGAGTTCTGATGATGGCTGACGACAAGAAAACCCCAGAAGCAGAGACCGAAACTCCGGTGGAAGAAGCTGCGGCGACTGAAACGCCTGCAACAGAAGCCCCAGCTGAAGAAGCTGCGGCTCCTGCAGAAGAAGCAGCCGCACCTGCTGAGGAAGCTCCGGCTGCGGAAGCGGCTCCTGCTGAAGCAGCACCTGCTGCTGAAGAGCAAAAGCAAGGTCGTGGCCGTGGCCGTGGCGGCAATCGCGAAGGCGGCCGTGGCCGCGGACGCGGTCGTGGTCGGGACAACCGCCGCGAAGAAGAAGATGACGGCATCATTGAGAAGCTCGTCCACATCAACCGTGTGTCTAAAACAGTGAAGGGCGGTAAGCGCTTCGGTTTCGCAGCATTGGTTGTGGTAGGCGACGGTTCAGGCCGCGTGGGCTTTGGTCACGGTAAGGCGCGCGAAGTGCCAGAAGCGATCTCAAAGGCGACAGCTGCTGCTCGCAAGAAGATGATCCGCGTTCCGCTTAAGGAAGGCCGCACGCTGCACCACGATGGCAATGGCCGTTTCGGTGCCGGCAAGGTCACGATCCGCACAGCGCCTCCGGGTACTGGTATCATCGCCGGTGGTCCGATGCGTGCAGTGTTCGAGAGCCTGGGTGTTGCAGACGTTGTGACTAAGTCAGTCGGCACGTCGAACCCGTACAACATGATCCGCGCTACCTTTGACGCGCTGACCAATCAGACTTCACCCAAGTCTGTGGCTCAGCGTCGTGGCAAAAAGATTGCTGACCTGCTGGGTCGCGGTGGCGCTAGCGAAGCCGAGGTACAAGCCGACGCTGCAGCTGTGGTGGAGTAAGTTAAATGGCTGCCAAGAAAACCATCAAGATTAAGCAGATCGGTTCACCGATCCGCCGTCCAGAGAGCCAGCGCAAGATTCTGATCGGCCTGGGTCTCAACAAGATGCACAAGGTTGTCGAGCGTCAGGATACTCCTGAAGTTCGCGGCGCGATTGCAAAGGTCCCGCATCTTGTGACGGTTGTCGACTAAGTACGACACAGACGATTTTCTGCGAGCGACGGCTTGCTGGAAGCGAAAGGCCTCGGTGGAAACACCGGGGTCTTTTTTTAGCTGCTTTCGCAGTCGCCATAAACCGCGATATCATCTTCTCTGAAACGCATTGGCATGGAAACAATTGCTACTTCGCGGCAATTGTCCGCAATATATTTCAGGACCATGGAGCGGGTTTCTTTATTGGCCGGCAAATGCCGTTCCTCTGGCGCCATGACGACCACTCCCGGCTTAAGAGCCAGAACGCGGGCAACTTCGTCAGAAGTGTCGAGATGGCTGACATCCGCTTCAGGTGCGTGGCTCAGATGCGGACCGAACATTAAGGGGCTCAACGGCCGAGTGCCGGTTACAGCATTGAGCAACAAGGGACCGTCATAATTGAACACGCCGCGCTCAGCGCCGTGGCTCTCAGCAGCAAAGGCCAGACGGGCAAGCGCAGTTTGAGCGTCGCGTGTCTCGTTTCGCAGGTTGGGAGGCGACATCCATGCAGACATCACAAAAAGGGTGGCGATCGCGACAGGGCCGATAGGGATGCGCGCAAAAAAGGGCGCCGCCAATACGCAAAGCGGCATCAATAATGGCAGTGCGTAATGCGCATAGAAATTCGGAATAGCCAGCAACCCGGCCAATGCGGCGCTCAGCCAGGCAAGCACAAGCACTCCGTCACGGCGACCCTTCCATTGCGGCCAGCTTGCTGCTGCCAGGAAGGCAAGTGGTGCAATGCGCGTTATCATCGTGAGCGCGCGTTCCCACGAGGATGCAAAACCGTAGCTCTTGTCCAGATTGGAAAGGGCCATCGCTTGCCAAAATTCAGTCCAATAGCCTGACATCCAATACCCCAGAGCTATGATCAGCGAAGGTGCCGCTCCGATAATGGCCCAGAACAATGCGCGCTCCAGAACGCGGGTTTTAGAGCCATGGCGCTGCCAGCAGAACCACACAGCCACTAGGCCCAATGCGATGCCATCGAACACGGCGCTCGTCTTTATAGTGATCGCCATACCGGCCAGCAGCATGGCAAGCGGGGTTTGCCAGCCACCGCCCTCCCGTCCTTTCCAGATGAGCAAGGCGCTTGCGGCGATGAAAGCGTTATAGAAAACCGGGCTTTGCCCTCCAGCGCCGCTGAAAATGGGTAGGAACAGCAGATAGGCAAGGCCGCTTGCGGTGGCGGCGCCCGCCGGTGCTACAGAAGCAGCAAAGCGCGTGATGAAGAACGCAGTTGCAGCGGCAAACACAGTGGCGGCAATCTGATAGATCGCAGGGTTGTGCGAAATTGCGGCGAAACCTGCAAAAAGCGCAAAGTGGCCCCATGGCTTGCGGTCCCAGATGTCTATAAACGGCACTGCGCCCTGGCTCATCTCGATCCCGGCAGCGAAGTAGAAGGCTTCATCAATGAAGAAGTTGGGGTGCCCGAAGGTTGATTGGCGCAGCAACCATGCCGCTAGCACAAGGACAAGGAATTGCGTAAGCGGGCGCTCGATCGACGCGCTCCACGCCCGGAACGAAGCGGGCATTTCGCGCGGCGCACTAATGATGTTGGCATGGCTTGCCATTGCGTTTTTGGACCTCCACAAGAAACGTCAATAGTAAAGCGCTTCAAATCCCTGTTTCTCTTACGCGAACGTGGTAAATGAAGGGTGAAGCCAAGCGGCTTCGATGTGTCGCTCAAAATGGCGCAAACAAAGGGGTCGACATCGCAGATATGCTCGGCTAGAGGCGCCGCTCACATCAGCGCGACGAAAAGCGAAAGCGAGTGCTCTAAACGCCTTTCCTCGACATCACTGATGTATCCGCTGTGCGCGTTGCAATGCCTTGCAGGCGCGTGGCCTTTTGAGTTTTTGGCCTTCGGGTCTGCATTTTACAGTGCGATATAAAGCGAAAGCGAGTGCAAGATATGAAACTGAACGATATTCGTGACAATCCAGGTGCCCGCAAGGGCCGCATCCGTGTCGGGCGTGGCATTGGTTCTGGCAAGGGCAAAACCGGTGGCCGCGGCCAAAAGGGTCAGAAGAGCCGTTCCGGCGTGGCAATCAAGGGCTTTGAAGGCGGTCAGATGCCGCTTCACATGCGCTTGCCAAAACGTGGCTTTAACAACCCGTTCGGCAAAGATTTTGCTGAAGTGAACATCGGAATGGTTCAAAAGTTCATCGACGCGAAGAAGCTCGATGGCAAGAAAGACGTGACTGAAGAAGCTCTGCGTGCGTGCGGTCTTGTGCGCGGCGGCAAGGACGGTGTTCGTCTGCTGGGCAAGGGTGAGCTCAAGGCGAAGGTCAAATTCATCGTGGCTGGCGCGTCTAAAGGCGCGATTGAAGCGGTTGAAAAAGCTGGCGGCAGCGTTGAAGTAACAGCTCCTGCCAAAGCTGAAAAAGCTGCGGAAAAGGCTGACTAATCTGGATTTGTGGGGGCAGGGGTTCGACAAAGGGTCACCTGCTCCCTATCTATGCAATCTGAGCTGTGTTTTGTGACCATTTCGCAAGAGGCAGCACTGTTACACAGGTTAGATTATCGGTTTTGATCTGCGCTTTAGGCAAAGCCTAGGTCCAAACGCGAAAACAGGATCGACAAGACGTCATGGCATCACGCGCCGACAGCATTGCGAGCAATTTGAACCTCGCAAACTTTTCGAAAGCGACAGAGCTTCGCCAGCGTATCTGGTTCACCATTGGTGCGCTGATCGTGTTCGGCTTCTTGAGCTTTGTGCCGCTGCCCGGGGTCAACCCGCTGGCGCTTGATGTTCTGGCTGAATCGCAGCAGGGCGGTATCCTAGGAATGTTCAACATGTTCACCGGCGGTGCGCTGGCGAATATGAGCCTCGTGGCGCTTGGCGTTATGCCTTACATTACAGCTTCGATCGTTGTGCAAATGGCGTCGGCGCTTCACCCGACCTTGGCCGCTCTCAAGAAAGAGGGCGCGACGGGGCGGCAGAAGCTGAACCAATACACTCGCTATGGCACTGTCTTCTTGTGCGCGATCCAAGGCTATTTCCTTGCCGCAGGGCTTGAATCGCTCGCGAGCGCGCAAGGCATCCAAGCGGTTGTGAACCCGGGCTATATGTTCCGCATTGGCGCTGTCATCAGCCTTGTGGGCGGCACTATGTTCC
>WTKI01000214.1 GCA_011524425.1 Altererythrobacter sp.
GGATCAACCCGTCCTCCGGGAAAAACAGCCATGCCGCCTGCAAAAACCATTTCGCGGCTTCTGATGGTCATCAGAATTTCAGCCGGACTGTCCGTTTCGCCGTTGCGGAAAATTATAATGGTAGCGGCGGGAATAGCCTCTGGCGCATTGTCAGGAGAAGAGCTCATGCCTGCCCTACTGAAGGCCCAAAACGAACTTGCCAAGCTCTCAATTGCGATGGGGCGTCGGGATTCTTTACATTCATCGAATGGTTAATGGCATTGTTAACCATCCAATCCCCCACAAATGCTTGGTTTCGCAGTTTTGGCATGGCACCTGCAGAGTAGTGAGCATACCCGTTGGTCTTCGATACAGAGGCGGGATCACCGGTCTCCCGATCCCGCCTCTCCCGACTTTTCCAAAACGCAACAAAAAAGCCGCCCCTTGGGACGGCCTTTTCATTTGATTTGTCCGCTCACGTTCGAGCGCCTTGTTAGCGTGCCCAGACCGTGTCAGCCTGCTGCTTTGGCAACACCTTGCTCATCAAGCATTTGCTGAAGCTCGCCCGCTTCAAACATTTCCATCATAATGTCGCTACCGCCTAAAAATTCGCCTTTGACGTAAAGCTGCGGGATTGTGGGCCAGTCAGAATAGGTCTTGATCCCCTGGCGGATTTCCATGTCCTGCAACACGTCAACGCTTTCATAAGCGATGCCGCAATGATCGAGAATTTGAACTGCGCGGCTGGAAAAACCGCATTGAGGGAATAGCGGAGTGCCTTTCATGAAGAGGACAACATCGTTGTCTGAAACTAGGCTTTCAATGCGAGCAATTGTATCGGTCATAGTCTTTCAGATCCCAGAAAATAGGTTCCCGATTTATTTGGGAACAGCTGTGCTGAGTTGCAAGGCGTGGAGCACACCGCCCATGCGCCCGCCGAGAGCGTCATAGACCATTTTGTGCTGTTGAACGCGGTTCTTGCCCGCAAATTGCGGTGCTGTGACCTTGGCGGCCCAATGATCATTATCGCCGGCTAGGTCTGTCATTTCGACTTCTGCACCCGGCAAAGCCTCAGTGATCATCTGGGTAATTTCATCCGCGCTCATGGGCATGGCTGTGCGTCCCTTGCTAAGATCAGCTTTCGCTCATGAATTGGCGGCGTGCTTCGACAGAACATTCTTCCAGCTTAGTGCGAATATCGGCCTCGGAAACATCGGCGTCCGCCGCTGTCAGATCGCCCAGCAGTTTGCGGATCACATCTTCATCGCCTGCTTCTTCAAAATCGGCTTGGACGACTGCTTTCTTGTAAGCGTCCGTTTCTTCCTCCGTGAGGTTCATCAAGCCAGCGGCCCATTCACCCAGCAAGCGGTTTCTGCGCGCTGCGACTTTAAATGCGGTTTCTTCATCCATCGCGAACTTGGCTTCTTCAGCGCGTTGGCGATCATTGAAATCGGTCATGGTGTGTGTCCCCTCGGGAATGTCATTCAATAGGTAAAATAGGAAGCGCGAGGGCTTGCTACAAGCCGGATCAGCATTTGCGCCTTAATCCATAGTGACGACCAGCTTGCCCACCGCTTGGCGGCTTTCGAGTTTTGCAATGGCTTCACCGCCGCGTTCCAGCGGGAATGTTTCTGATACGAGCGGGTCAATCTTCCCGTCTTGCATCAATTGGAACAGCTCTTTGACCTGTGCGATGAATTTTTGCGGCTCACGCGCTGTGAAAGCGCCCCAGAAAACGCCGCATATATCGCAGCTTTTGAGCAATGTCAGGTTGAGCGGCATCTTCGCGATCCCTGCCGGGAAGCCTACCACCAGGAACCGGCCCTCCCATGCAATTGAACGCAAGGCTGGCTCTGAATACTGGCCCCCGACAATATCATAGACAATATCCGCGCCGTTAGGTCCGCAGGCTGCTTTGAAGGCATTGGCCAGCTCTTTCGAGGCAGCTTTGTCCATCTCGTCCTTGGGGTAGATCACCACTTCATCAGCGCCGGCATTCCGTGCGATTTCGCCCTTTTCTGCAGAGGACACTGCGGCAACGACCCGCGCGCCAAAGGCTTTAGCAAGCTCTACCGCTGACAGGCCAACGCCGCCTGCAGCGCCCAACACCAAAACTACATCGCCTTCTTTAATGTGCCCGCGATCCTTAAGACCGTGAATTGTCGTGCCATAAGTCATCAGCAGTGATGCAGCTTTTTCAAAAGGCACGTCCTCTGGCACCGGAAACATTCGGCCTGACGGAACCAACACTTTCTCCGCCAAACCGCCATTGCCGATTCCCGCCATAACGCGGTCGCCAACGGAAAAGCCTTCAACGCCTTCGCCAACAGCTTCGACCAGACCAGCAATTTCTCCGCCGGGAGCATAAGGACGTTCCGGCTTGAACTGATACAGGTCGCGGATCATCAGAGTATCCGGAAAGTTGATCGCGCAGGCCTTCACATCGACCAGCACTTCGCCTTTGCCGGGTGAGGGGACATCAACCTTATCCAAGCTCAGTGTGTCCGGACCGCCAATAGCATGCGTGCGAAGGGCCTTCATTATGTCTCTCTCCCGATGTTCTTATCGTATCTTAGAAGTCAGGCTGCGGCTTGCGTGCCTTTGGAAATCCAAGGCATTGCAGCGGTTCGCTTGGATTCATAGTTCCCGATTGTGGCGTCACTCTGCAAAGTGATGCCCACTTCATCGAGACCGTTCATCAAGCAATGCTTGCGGAATGGGTCGACATCAAAGGCAAAGCGGTCCTGATAGGGCGTTGTGACAGTCTGGTTTTCCAGATCGACAGTGATTTCCTGTTCTTCCTCAGCGACTTCCATCAGGCGGTCGATCTGATCCTGTGGCAAAGCGACAGTGACAATGCCGTTCTTGAAGGCATTACCGGAGAATATATCGGAAAAGCTTGGCGCGATGACCGCTTTGACGCCCATATCCAGCAACGCCCAAGCGGCGTGTTCACGGCTAGACCCGCATCCGAAATTGTCGCCTGCGATCAGGATCGGGCTATCTGCGTAGCGTCCGTCATCGAATACGTTACCTTCTTGAGTGCGAACACTTTCAAACGCCCCTTTACCAAGGCCTTCGCGCGTGATGGTCTTCAGCCACTCAGCAGAGATGATCACATCAGTATCTACGTTTTTCTGCCCGAACGGATAGGCTTTGCCTGAGATATTAGAAACGGCGTCCATCAATCTGTCTCCGGTTGCTCGCCTGAAGGGATAGTGTCGGCTTTAGCCGCATCTTCCTTCTGTTTTTTACGCTTGCCTGCATATAGCAGCGCTGCAGCAATAGCCGCGGAACCTATGGCACCTGCGGCAATGGCAGCTTTGGATTTTTTAGTCATTCAAACCTCTTGGGAGGAAGGGTGGGGGAAAACAAGGGTGATCTTTTAGTTCGGTTATGTCGCAGCTTGCGGGGAAGCAGGTGCTTCGCTTTCGGTTGTTTCAGCAGTCGCTCCGCATTTCATGCAGAACCTGAAAAAAGCCATTTTGCGAGTATCGCAGTTGCCACAATGGTCGAACAAAGTCATCCCGCAATGGACGCAGAAATTGGACTCAATTCCTTCCATCTTTGCAATGGGCCGGTCACAGCCCGGGCATACGCTGGATGACATCTTTTTGAACGCTTCATCATGAGAGACAAGCTTGCGGCGTTCTTCTTCTGCCTTCTGTTCAACCTCCTGCCGCTTTTCGAGATATTGCCGCATATTCTTGATGAGGAAGTGTCCAGCAGCAAAGGTCAGGATTATCCCGACACCATAGCGGACGTAACCGCCATAGCTTGGCAAGTACGGGACCAATTCGACAAAGAACACAAACACAGCAGCCAGCACGAAACCGCGCGAGATTGGCCAGTATTCGCCTTTGCGGCGCTTTACGATCAGATATGCGGCGAACCCCAGCATTGGTAATGTGATCAGCAAGCGCAATCCGAAAATTCGGAGTTCTTGCCAGAATTGCGCGCGCTCGTAAGCCGGAATGCCGGTCTGTTCGGCATCGGCAAGATCGCCATAAATTGCATTGGATCGTTGATCCAGCTCGGCTTGCTCTGTTTGCAGCTCGCTGATCGAGTTTTGAACAGAGCGTTCGTTTTGCTGAAGCTGTTCCAATTCGCGGGTGCGGCGCAGAACTTCGGGATCTTGCGTAGGGTCCGTCGTGGCGTTGCGGGTTTGAATCCAGGCTTCAAAGGTCTCTTTGGCAGACTGGGCCTCAGAACTCGCCTGCTGGCGCTGGATACGCAGCAGCTCGAGCCGATCTCGGATCGCATCGCTTTCTTGCTCAACCCCGCGCAGTTCTTCGCGTAGCTGCTTTACCTCAGCGCTTTCAACATATTCGCTGCGGTCGACCCGGCTTTCAACTTGCGGCAGATCACCGATTACTAGATTGCCAAAGCCAATCAAAAAGGCGGCGAAGACGATGGAAACTAGCCACAATACAGCTTTGTAAAGGCGTTCCGGAACGCGAACTCCTTTTAGTACATCCATTTTGCTATCTCCTCTCGCCCTTTAAGCGCGGTATTCGCACGGTTGGTACGATCCCAGCAACCAAGAATTCAAAGGAATACATCTTTCCCGACAAGGCCGGGGGGACGATGATGTGCTGCTGGTGCGCTGCCAGTCCAGTTGTGCCCATCGAGCGTCCGCGCTTCTATTCCGGCAATTTCTTCAGGCTGAAACAAACGCATATTTACGCCCATTCGCTCTCCCGATTGGTTTTCCGTCAGCACCCAGTGCGTGGTTGAGCCACATTTCTGGCAAAATCTGACTTCCACGGCAGGCTCAGCATAGTCTCCCCGACGATAGGTCGCTGTCTCGCCTTCCACAGTGACGCTCGCCGGATCGAAGTAACCCCAGGCGCCGCCCACTTTTCGGCAAAGTGAACAATCACACATGTTGATGTAATCCGGCTTGACTTGGATGCTGACCTTAACCGCGCCGCAATGGCATGTCGCCGCGATCATTGGTACTCGCG
>WTKI01000226.1 GCA_011524425.1 Altererythrobacter sp.
CCCCAAACGTCTCGGCTATCCTGAAGAATATGCAAAGCTTGCCATGACGATGATTGAAACCGGCTATTTCAACGGCGAAGATGTGCGTCTTGACGGCGCGATCCGTATGGCACCGCGGTAACTGCCCGCACCAATTTTGGAATTCAATCGCCGTCTGAGCCTTACCGCTCGGGCGGCGGTTTTTTGTGGGCTACAAGAATTGTCTGCAATTGACGGGGAATGCGGACATTGCAAATTCGTCATTCCCGCGAAGGCGGGAATCCATTTATCTCCAAATGAATGCCCAATGCGTTTCAGCCGACAGTTTATCTCTTGGCCTCAGGCTATAATGGCACTCTCTATGTCGGTGTTACCTCCAATCTGCTCCAACGCCTGGCGCAGCATCGCACCGGCACTTTTGCTGGCTTCTCCAAGCAGTACGACGTGCACAGATTGGTCTGGTTCGAACAACAGGCCACGATGGAATTGGCGATCTTGCGGGAGAAGCGGATCAAGAAGTGGCGGCGTGCTTGGAAAATTGGATTGATCGAAGAACGCAACCCCGAATGGCGCGACCTTGCGAGGGACTTTGGCTTCTATCCACTGTGACCGATATGGATTCCCGCTTTCGCGGGAATGACGAAGGTGGATGATTGCGGTCTTGTAATGCTGAAATGCCCGCAACCGCTAGCCCACGTCGCCGCGCTGTCCTACATCGCCTCAGCGCGCTATGCGCCCGTCAAATGTTTGCGCGAAGCCCCTCCCATTCCCTCTCAAAACCGCTGGATTTCAGCGAGAATGCTTTTTCCTTCTTGGACTGTGTGCCAAGTGTCCCATTTCGCGCATAAATGCTTGAAAACAGAAGGACGCCATTGATGCCGGATTTCACTCAAATTCTCGTCGAAAAGGCCGATGGGGTTGCGACTGTAACGCTGAACCGTCCGGACAAGATGAACGCGTTCACACGGACCATGATGGACGAGATTATCGCAGCAATGGACGACATTGATGCCGATGACAGCGTGCGTGCGGTAATCTTCACAGGGGCAGGGGACCGCGCGTTTTGTGCCGGCGCAGACCTGACGCCAGAAGGCGGGGGGCAGATATTCTCTGACCCAACCGAGGTTGAGGACCTGTCCGATCCCGCGGTGCGCGATGGCGGCGGCATGCTGACTTTGCGTCTATTCCAATCAACCAAACCGCTGATCAGCGCGTGCAATGGCGTGGCAGTGGGCGTGGGCGCGACCATGCAACTGGCGATGGACATCAGACTGGCCGCTGACACGGCGCGCTATGGCTTTGTCTTTGCCCGCCGTGGGATTGTGCCAGAGGCGTGTTCCAGCTGGTTTCTGCCTAAGATCGTAGGGATCAGCCAAGCGCTGGAGTGGTGCTATTCAGGCCGCGTATTCGATGCGGAAGAAGCGAAGGCTGGCGGCCTTGTGCGTTCCATCCATCCGCAAGCTGAATTGATGGATGTGGCACACGCCCTTGCAAGCGAGATCGCCGACAACACATCGGCAGTTTCTGTCGCGATGACACGGGCTATGATGTGGCGGCTTTCGAATACAGAGCATCCCATGATGGCGCACCGGGTCGATAGCAAAGCGATCTACAAGCTCTCGCGCGGGAAGGATGCGAAGGAAGGGATTAGCAGTTTCCTTGAAAAGCGTGAGCCGCAATATCCGGGCAAAGTGAGCGAAGATATGCCGGAATTTTACCCGTGGTGGGACGAGCCTGGATATCGCTGATACCAGGTTTTGCGAAGCGGTGTGTCTGCTTGCCTTGCGCAAACTTGCCAAAAATCGCGCAAGATGCTTGCCAAGCAACATGGTTGCGTGTGAAACGAACTGGTTATGAGCGACCCTAAGGATAACTCCAACCGATTGGCAGACTTCCTGCCATATCAGCTTTCGATCACCTCTAACGCTGTCAGCAGTGTGATTGCTGGGCGATACCGCGCGCGGTTTGGTCTCAAAGTGCCGGAATGGCGCGTGATGGCTGTGCTTGGAGACATTGGCGCTGTGACGCAGCGGCATCTGACCGAAGCCACACTGATGGATAAGGTCGCTGTGAACAGGGCCTGCAAGGTGCTGGAGGAACGCGGGCTGGTTGAACGCCGCCCCAATGCCCGCGATGGCAGATCACATTTGCTGGATCTGACTTCCGAAGGGAAAGCCGTCCACGCTGAAGTCATGCCACTCACTCGTGAAAGCGAAAGCGAGATCTTCGGAGCGCTTGATCCGGAGCAAAGAGAGCAGTTGCGGGCGTTGCTGTTACAAGTCTTCAATCATGCGAAAAGCATTCGGCCCGCTTCCCACTAAAGGAAGCGAGCCGAACATTTCCTACTTTGCCATGCGCTGGTAGCGCGCGGGCCTTAGGATGCCGGGATGGCTTAGCCGCGTCCCGGAGGTCCGTCGCCAGCAAACGCGTCGGCGATAGAACATGCCGCAGGTCCCAGGATCACAATGAACAGCACCGGCAGGATGAACATGATCAGCGGAACTGTCATGATCGCTGGCAGTCGGGCTGCCTTTTCCTCGGCACGCATCATGCGCTCGTTACGGAATTCAGCTGAAAGCACGCGCAGCGCACTGGCGAGCGGCGTACCATAGCGTTCGGTTTGAACCATAGTGGTCACAACGCCGCGCACCGCTTCCAGATCGACGCGATAGGCAAGGTTGTCGAACGCATGCTTACGCTCGTTAAGGAAGGACAGCTCAATCGCAGTCAGAGCGAATTCGTCGCCCAGTTCCGGATAAGCACGGCCCAGTTCCTTAGCAACGCGGTTAAATGCAGCGTCGATGGTCAGACCAGCTTCCGCACAGATAACCAGCAGGTCGAGCGCATCTGGCAGACCTTTGCGGATTTCATTGGTGCGCTTGCCAGCCTTGTTCTGAAGGAAGATCTCAGGACCTTTATAACCACCATAAAGCAGCAGACCCATTGCACCCACGCGCTTCATACCGCCCCAGTCAGGGAAGTAATCGATCACATAGATCACCATCACACCGATGGCGCCCATCACGATTGGCAAGATCATCCGCGCCAAGATAACGATCGGCGCAAGATCCTTGTTGCGGATACCAGCGTAAGCAAGCTTTTGCTGGATTTCCTCGATCTGGCTTTGCTGCAGCACTTTCATGCTGCCAAGCGTGTCTTTCACCTTGTCTGCGGTCTCGTTCTTGCGAACGAGGCTCGTGCGCTTTTTCGCGCTTTGCGTGATAATGCCCGCTTTGAGCTCTTCGCGGCGATCGTTGAGCGATTTGACGCGCTTTGCCATCGGGTCCTTGATCGTGACCGCGTTGTAAATCGCGTACATCACTGCCATCGCTGCGATCCCGGCAAGGATCGAGCCGACGAGAATGACGTCAAAGCCGAGGAGAGTTGGTCCGGAGGAATTCATAGCTGTTCTCTCTTTTCCTCGCTCAGATCTCGAAATTGACCATTTTGGCCATGATGAAGCCGCCGATCGACATCCAGACGATGCCGCCAAGGCCAGCCACGATCAGCCGGTCATCGGTGAAAAAGCCGCCAATATACTTGGGGTTGATCCACCAGATCATTGTGAAAACGATGAACGGGAGGGAGCCCACGATATAGGCAGATGCTTTCGATTCAGAGCTCATCGCTTTGATCTTCAGCTTCATTTGCGCACGCTTGCGAAGAACATCGGCGAGGTTTGACAATGTCTCTGCCAAGTTACCGCCGGTCTCGCGCTGGATCGCAAGTGTAATACAGAAGAAGTTGAATTCCGGGATTCCCAGACGGTCAGCCGTTTCCTGCAGGGATTCTTCCATTGTGCGGCCGATCTTGATGCGCTCGACCACGCCTTTGAATTCCTCGCCGACTGGGCCCGGGACTTCCTGAGCCACAACTGCCAGAGTTTCTGTCACAGGCAGACCGGAACGCAGACCACGAACTAACAGCTCGATCCCGTCAGGGAATTTGGTATTAAAGTCAGTAGTCCGCTTCTTGATGAAGAAGCTTACCACCATGTGAGGGATGCCGGCACCGATAAGCGCTCCGACGCCAAGCGAGAGCAGAAACGCCCCGCTGCGCAGGAAGACAACCACGGCAATCGCAAGGCCGAGACCAAGCGAAGCATAGAAATACTGCTGCAGGGTCCAGCCTTTGCCGGTCCGATCCAGGCGCATTTCTAGGGCTTCGACACGCGAACCAGAACCAGCAACCTTGTGCGCTTTTGGTTTACGCGCAGCGATCGCCTTTTTCAGTTGCGATTCAACCTTCGTGTCGGTGTTTTCAGAGTGGCGATAGCGCACTGCCTGCAAGCGACGCTGGCTTGCTTTTGCAGAGGAACCTGAAAAAGCAAATGTATAGCCGCCTACGAGCACCGCCATTACGGCGCCTACAATGAGCACTAGCTGGAGGGTAGTCATGCGCGTTTCCCGCCTTTTCCTTAGTTAACCTCTCATAGTGCGAGCGGCGCCGGCCAAGCAGCCATGCCGCTCGCGCGATGAGAATTACTCAGCCGGTTCGCTAACCGGCTCAGACTTGTCTTTCTTCGCCAGCAGCGACTTGAGATCGAAGCCACCAAGCAGCGATTTCTTCTCTTCGCTTAGTGAAGCAAGATCATCTTCGCTGGCACCCAGGATGCGCTCCGCGATCTGCTTGACGACTGCTGTCGCTTTGCTTGAACGGTTGGCTTCTACGAAGACCTGACCCAGCTTGGCTGCATTGGCAGCCGCCTTGGCGTCATAAGGGATCGAGAAGTCGATCTTGCGTTCAATCGAAGCTTCAAAGTCAGCTTTGCTGATCTCAGCAACGCCAGACTGCACCTTGTTGGCGATGATCATCGGGTGCGCATGCGCAGCGTTGGTCTTCAGCCAGCTGAGGATACGGATGGTGTCACGGGCAGAGGCCAGCGTCATTTCCGTTGTCAGCAGGATCAGGTTCACGTCAGCCAGGACATGC
>WTKI01000028.1 GCA_011524425.1 Altererythrobacter sp.
TTGAAGCGTTTCTTCACACCGCTCTTGGTCTTAAGCTTGGGCATTTTCATCTCCTATACAGAGACACGTCCAACCGGCCCTGGCAGCCCTTTCAGCCAGGCAGGCAGCTTGATTCGTGTCGTTGAAGTGCGCGCGGATAGTGCGGAGCGCGCGAATATGCAAGCCTTTTGCGCTCCAGCGCTTCAATCGAAATGGGACACATGACACACAGTCCAAACGGAAAAAGTGGGCCTGCCAAAACGGGTGCATTCCAGTCTGTTTAGGAGAGCGCAAAGACAAAGACATAGCCAGTCGAGACTAAGCCCGACATGCCAAGGTAGGAAAGCCGCGTCAGACGCCTGCGAATGCCGTATAGCCCGTCTCCGCCAGCCAGCGCGCAAAATCGCCATTTGGAATCGGTTCGGCATTGGCGGGTAGCGGCGCGGTCCAGAGATAGGCGTGGGTTTTTGTTTGTGGGACCGAGCCGCCCATGCCCTTCGCACATTCAACCTCAACCCGCGCGTAATCCGCGCCTTCAAATGCATCGACAGCGGCGAGATCGACCGCGCCAACTTCGTGACACGCTCCGTGGACTAGCCCGGTGCCTGGCAACATCGCGGGATACCAGCCGTCCGGATCAGGGATAGCGTAAAGCGCACCGCGCGTTGTTGCAGGCAAGCCTGCCCCTAGGCCTTCCAGAAATGGCCATTGCGCTACGTCAGGCCGCAAGACCCCGTAGAAGAAGAGGTGCCAAGGCACTTCCACTGCAAAACCTAGGCCCCGCCCATCGCTTCCAGCACATCCTCCAACCGCGCAGGTTCACCAAGAGCGATCACGCGGCCGCCCTCTTTTTCTGCGCTGTCTGCATCCAGAGGATTGCCTTGCCAATCGCTCATCATCCCGCCAGCCCCTTCGACCACTGGCACAAGCGCGGCATAGTCATGCAGCTTAAGCCCGCTTTCAATCACCACATCGATATGGCCTGAGGCGAGCAGGCCGTAATTGTAGCAATCGCCGCCATAAACAGGCCACGGCTTGTTGGGATATGCCTTTGCGATGACGCGGAGATAGGCATCCACTTCGCCTTCAGCAAAACCATGCGGGCTAGTGGTGGCAACGCTTGCCCCTTCCAGAGCACGGCATCGGCGAGTGGAAGCAGGTCGGCCGTTGAAGGTTGTGCCTTCGCCGAGAACGCCGACCCAGCGTTCTTTCAGGATCGGCTGATCAATGATGCCCAGTACCGGCCAGCCATCCTTCAGCAAAGCAATCAGAGTACCAAAGATAGGTCGGCCAGCGACAAAGCTTTGCGTTCCGTCGATCGGATCGAGCACCCAAGTGTAGGACGCGCCTTCGCGCACAGCGCCATATTCCTCGCCGATAATTCCATGTTCGGGCCGCTCTGCTTCGAGAATTTGTCGCATGGCCGCCTCAGCCGCGCGGTCGGCCTCTGTCACAGCGGAAAAATCCTCTTTCTCTTCCGCTTGCCAGTCGCCACGAAACAAGGGGCGGATTGCCTCGCCTGCCGCATCAGCGAGCCGCTGAGCCAAGTCAGTGTTATTAAGTATCATTTTGCGTCAAAACCGTTATTAAGAGCAGGGGCGCTGGAAACTTGAGCCAAACTATTGGCAAGAATGCGTCTTGGGGGAAACTGAAGGCCATGGCCAGTGCGAATAAAAACAAGAAGCGCACAAAAGCGGCGGCTCAAACGAAACTGAGCACAACCTTGGGGCAAGCCCGCAGCGGCGCGCCATTGTCCAGCAACCGCGCTCCGGCTGCCGATCTCTCCCCATGGATCGCGCGTGTCTATGCAACCCAGATTGAAGCTCCTCAGGACCATGTCCTTGATTGCGGGCTTTTGGCTGACACACCGATATTGCGGATGCTGTTCAGCGGTGACTGGACTGCAAAAACCCGCGACGGCCACGGTCGCTATGGGCCATCTGCGCTGTTTTTCGGCCCTCAGACAAAGCGGATGCCGGTGACTGTCAAAGGGAGCTTCTCGACCGTCGGGGTGGCGCTCAAGCCAGGCGCTGTTGCAGCCCTGAGAGGCCCGCTCATGTCCGACACGCTCGACAGAATCATCCTGTATGACCATATTTACGGCAAAGAGAGTTGGGGCACTAGCGAAACACTGATCACATGGTTCGATCCGTCCAGCCATCCTGACAGGTGGCTGAAAGTTGCCGAGTCGCTGTTTCGGCAATTGGTCGAAAGAGCAGGCGCCAAACAGCCTGATCCTATTGTCGCCGCTTTCGACAAAGCAAGTTTTGTGGACCCCAATCTCAGCCTGGCTGCTTTTGCGAAAGAGCACGCAGTCGAACGCCGCCGCTTCGAGCGGCTGATCAAGAAAGCCTATGGACAGACGGCCAAACAGGTCTTGCGGCGTGCACGGGTTCTCGATTCAGCCGCGCACTTATTGGGGGTTGGCGACAATAACGAAGAAGAAGAAATCGCTCTGAGATATTTCGATCAATCGCACATGATCAGAGAATTCAAAGCTTTTATTGGCATGACGCCGCGTCAATTTGCGAGCGCACCGCGACCATTGCTTACTATTACGCTTGAAACACGGCAATCAAGGCGGCTGGAAATACTCGGACGCAAAGAACTCGATTCGCCGCCGCCTTGGCGGCAGTGAGACTGGAACTTTCCCGTTAAGCATTAACACCGTTGCTTTCGCAGGATATTTGCAATAATTGGTCCTACCAATGGAGCTAAATAGCCGAGTTAGCAGGACGAACTTCGAGGCAATGCGGGGCTTTTAAAGCCCGTAAAAAGAATCAGGCCGCAAGGCCGGCAAGCGCGAGGTCGCATGAAGAAGAGCACTGCCTCTGGCAGCAAACACAAGAGTTTGGCGGGTTTGGACCCGCAATCCGGTGTGAGCGCCAAGGGCTTACCCCTCTCTGCCAATCGGTCTCCTTCCGATGATTTACGGCCGTGGTTCGGGCGGCTTGTTGCTGCGCGCATTGAAGCCGATGCCGATCACAAGATCGTATGCGGCATGTGTAATGACCTCGCTTACCAGCGCATTGTGCGGCGCGGGCGCTGGACTGCGCTCAGCAAAGATGGCGATGCGGCATATCAGGAAGAACCGATACTGTTTGGTCCGCATTCAAAATACATGCCTCTCACTTGCACCGGTTCTGTCATTGCAATTGGCGTCGGGCTGCGGCCTGGCGCTCTCACAAAGCTGACGCAGCATCAGACGCCCGATCTGGTCGACCGCATCATTCGCGGGGACCCCCTTGGTCTTGTTGAAAGCAACATTGGCGAGGAATACCCGTCTACCGGCACACCTGAAGATTGGAACCTGCGGATGGAAGAGCGTTTACGCGAACTGATCCGCAAGCTCGATCCTGAGCCGCCTGACGCGGTTTCCGTCGCGTTCGAACATGCAGCATTCCTCGATCCCAATATCGCGCCGGGCGATGTCGCAGAGGAGCAAGGCATCAGCCTGCGTCAGCTTGAACGGATCGTTAAGCGTGACTTTGGCATGTCTCCGAAGAAAGTGCTGAGGCGCGCGCGCGCGCTCGATCTGGCAGCACAGCTGTGCGGCGTGGCGGATGAAGAAGAGGAGCAGGAGCTGCTCTTGCGGTATTTCGACCAATCGCATCTCATCCGCGAGTTTCAGGCCTTTTTCGCCAACACACCCGCAGCATTCCGCTCAACCCCGCATCCGCTGATGACTATCAATCTGGAAACGCGCCAGGCACGCAGGCTGGAAACCTTGAAGCGAATTGCCCCGGGCGCAAAACGTCCATGGGAAGCGCAATAAGCGCTTTTACATAACTCTAGTTAGACGCTTGTTCCGCCGGTGATTGCGCACGATCATGCGCCGCAGGCTCGCTCAATTGGCTGGAATTCGAACAGGAATTGAGCGTCATTCCAAGAGCGGACAGCGCCCAAAGAGCAAATGCAGACCCGAGTGCCTTTTTCGACATCTTCACGTTTCGTCCCCCAAGCTGTGAACGTGATTGACGCAAGCTAGCGCGCAATAGCCCTTGCGCACAACCCTGTTTCACAAAAGGTGGGAGTCAGCTGCTCAGTCGAACAGGCTGGACACAGAGCTTTCATCAGCGATCCGGCGCACCGCTTCGCCAATCAGAGGCGCAATGGTCAAGATGCGAATCCGCTCTGCCTCAGCAGCAGCGTCGGTCGGGCGGATACTGTCGGTTATGACCAGTTCCTTGAGCGCAGACCCCTCTACACGTGCGACTGCCCCGCCTGACAGCACGCCATGCGTGATATAGGCGGCAACAGAGCTCGCACCTTCATCCAGCAAAGCCTGCGCTGCGTTGCATAGCGTTCCGCCTGAATCGACAATGTCATCAATAAGGATGCAGTGGCGTCCCTTCACATCACCGATGATATTCATCACTTCGCTTTCACCGGGACGGTCGCGGCGCTTGTCAACGATAGCAAGCGGAGCGTTGTCGAGCCGCTTAGCAAGCGCTCTTGCGCGGACCACCCCGCCAACATCGGGCGAGACAACCATCAAATCCTGATCACCATAGCGTGCCTGAATGTCAGCAGCCATCACCGGCGCAGCATAAAGGTTATCCGTCGGGATATCGAAAAAGCCCTGAATCTGGCCTGCATGCAAATCCACTGCGAGAACACGGTCTGCCCCTGCTTCTGTCACCAGATTTGCGACCAGCTTGGCGGAGATGGGCGTTCTGGGGCCCGGCTTTCTGTCTTGCCGCGCATAGCCGAAATAGGGAACGACCGCTGTGATCCGCTTGGCTGACGCGCGCTTTAGCGCGTCAATGCAGATCAGCAGCTCCATCAGATTATCATTGGCTGGAAAGCTCGTCGGCTGGATCAGAAAAACATCTTCCCCGCGCACATTCTCGTTGATCTCAACAAAAATCTCCTCGTCCGCAAATCGGCGCACACTGGCATCGGTCAGCGACATTTCGAGATAGGCGGC
>WTKI01000073.1 GCA_011524425.1 Altererythrobacter sp.
AGCCCACGCTCAGCGATAGCACACCATTCGACAGCAAGTGCCAAAGACTCCGCGCGTGTTCCCCAATGCTGACCTGAATCAGTCGAAATCGAACTGACTTTTGACTCGTCCAGATTTCCTTCATTTAAGATTCCTGTCAGCACATAGGTGGTCGAGTTGTAACCACCAGGCCTAACAACGATCTCTTCCTTGCCAACCTTCAAACGAACCCGATGAGGTCGACCGATCACGATTGGTGCGGGGCTGTCAAACTGGTCCTCAATCCCCAATGCAACACGCAACTCAGGCGGAAATGTACTTTCGAGGCTAGTGCCGGGTTGAAACACGATCTCTGGGCGATCCTGATCATCCACCTCAGCCATACATGCACCTTCCACGAGCAGAAGCGCCAATCCAAGAGTTCTCAAAATCGTCAAATCGGCTCTCCAACTTATTCAGCTCGAGTGTGGCAGTACCAACGGCTTACGTGAATAGCGACAACGTCCGCTTTCCACCCCAATTCCGGACATTTCCTAATCGATGGAGCGAGGCTATATTCAGCGTGGTTCTTTGAAAGTGTCGATTTGTAACTGTAGTCGAGCGTGAATGAGCGCTAAGGCGCTCATTTCCTTGATGAAACACCTCAGTTACGCCGCAATCCGATTTTCCCACTTGGACAGTGTGTCATGTGTCCCATTTCGCGGTGCTTTGAGCCGCGCGATCAACGCAAAACGGGGCGCTCTCTCTCAAGGACGCCCCGCTTCATGTTTCAATTTCCCGCTTGAGATTACGCAGCTGTAGCAAACGCCTCTTCACCAAGCGCCATCATGCTCTCGCTGCCCGCTTCCAGCTTGCGGCGCAGTGCGCCTGCATCAGGCAGAAACCGCTCTGCATAGTAGCGCGCGCTGGTCAGCTTCGCTTCGTAATAGGCCGCATCGCTCGGGCTGCCAGCCAGCGCTTCGACAGAGGCCTTCGCCATGCGCAGCCACATCCAGCCAAGGGTAACAATACCCATAATGTGCATATAGTGATGTGCGCCCGCCCCGAGGTTATTCGGGTTCTGCATTGCATTATTCATGAACCACATGGTCGCAGCCTGCTGTTGGCCAAGCGCCTTTTCCAGCATCTCTGCAATGTCCTTGAGCGCTTCGTCTTCCTTGGCTGCTGCGATTTCCTCGCCCAGCATCTTGAAGAACGCCTGGATCGCAGCGCCGCCTTTGCTCGCCAGCTTGCGGCCGCAAAGGTCCATCGCCTGCACGCCGTTCGTGCCTTCGTAAATCTGAGCGATACGTGCATCACGCACAAACTGGCTCATGCCCCATTCTTCGACATAGCCGTGCCCGCCAAAGACCTGCTGCATGTTCGTGGCAATGTCATAGCCCTTATCCGTGCCATAACCTTTGATAACCGGGGTCAGGAGACCAATCATCGCATCCGCTTCAGCCCGCTCTTCCTCGGTCTGCGCTTTATGAGACAAGTCCACTTGCAATGCGCCCCACAAGCACAAAGCGCGCATGCCTTCAGTAAAGACTTTCGCGTCCATCAGCATACGGCGCACGTCCGGGTGAACGAAGATCGGATCGGCCTTTTCTTCCGGTTCAGTTGGGCCAGTCAACGCACGGCCCTGGCGGCGGTCCAATGCATAAGCGACCGCGTTTTGGTAAGAGGCCTCTGCCTGTGCAAGACCTTGGATCCCCACGCCAAGGCGCGCTGCGTTCATCATCACGAACATAGCCGCAAGGCCTTTGTTTTCTTCGCCAACCATCCAGCCTTTTGCACCGTCATAGTTGAGCACGCATGTCGCATTGCCATGAATGCCCATCTTGTGCTCGATCGAGCCGCAAGACACGCTGTTGCGTTCACCCAGCGAACCATCATCATTGACCAGAACCTTTGGCACTACGAACAGCGAAATGCCCTTCGAACTGTCCGGCGCGCCCGGCGTCTTGGCGAGCACCAGATGGATAATGTTATCAGTAAGGTCATGCTCTCCAGCAGAGATAAAGATCTTCGTGCCAGAAATCGCGTAGGAGCCATCACTCTGCGGCTCTGCCTTCGTGCGGATCATGCCAAGGTCAGTTCCGCAATGCGGCTCTGTCAGGTTCATCGTGCCGAGCCATTCGCCCGACACCATTCTAGCCACGTACTTCTCTTTTTGCTCGTCAGTGCCAGCAGCAATCAGAGCGGAAATCGCTCCAGTTGTCAGGCCCGGATACATGCCGAATGCCTGATTGGCAGAAGCCACAAATTCCTCGATCACAAAGCCAAGGACATGCGGCAGGCCCTGGCCGCCAAACTCTTCCGGTGCGGAAATCGTGCCCCAGCCCGCTTCGCGGTACTGGTCAAACGCTTCCTTGAAGCCTTCCGGCGTCGTTACACTGCCATCTTCATGGCGCGTGCAGCCTTGCTGATCACCGGTCTGGTTGAGCGGCGCAAGCACTTCGGAGCAAAATTTGCCTGCTTCATTGACAACTGCTTCCACCATATCGGCGTCAGCGCTTTCGAAACCGGGCAGGTTTCCATAGCTCGGCAGATCGAGCATTTCGTTGATGACAAATCGCGTGTCGCGGGTCGGAGCGTTATAAATGGGCATCTGACGTGTCCTTGGTTGAATCGTGTTTTGTAATAGTAGGGCTTGGCTGAAATCAGCTGAGGTCGAGCTGCTCGATTTCCTTCACGAACCCGGTGAGTTCCTTGATGGAAGAATCGATGTCCGCGCGCTGGCGCTTCAGCTTCGCGATATGATCGCGGCACCGCTCGATGGTGACACGGCGCTGTTCGACCCGGCCATCGCCAAGATCGTAAAGGTCAATCATCTCGCGGATTTCATTCAAGCTGAAGCCGACATTCTTCGCGCGCATGATCCACGCAAGCCGCGCCCGGTCGCGTTTGGAATAGACGCGGCTGAGGCCCACTCGCGCCGGCGCGATCAGGCCTTCATCCTCGTAGAATCGCAGCGCGCGCGCAGTACACCCGAATTCTGCGGTGAGGTCCGAGATTGAATAGGTTTCGCGATCTTGCGCATCAGGGCGTTCGAGATGAGCGCCTGAATGCTTTTCAGCAGAAGTGTTTGCAGTAGCCATGAAACATGACTTACTTTACCTTTACGTCAAGGTCAAGCTTTTACCAAGACGTCACCCTGCGCTGAATTGTGGTCAAGCTTGCGATAAAAGCAGGACCTTGCGCCAGTGTGGCAGGCTGGGCCGGCGGGATTAACCTTGAGAACAAGCGCATCTTGATCGCAGTCGACCAAAATATCGGCGATTTCGAGCTTGTTGCCGCTTGTCTCACCTTTGAGCCACAAGGATTGACGCGAACGGGACCAGAAATGCGCAAAGCCTGTCGCTTGCGTCTTGGCCAGTGCCTCGGCATTCATAAATGCGACCATTAACACTTCATTGCTTGTCGAATCGCAGGCGATGGCAGTGATCAAGCCAGACGAATCAAACTTGGGCATGAAAACATCGCCTTGCTCCCGGTCGGTCGCGTTCGAAGGGCCAGCTTTAGCGTTCATTCGCAATTCCTACGGTAAATCGACCCATGAGAGCGATAGTTTGTTGCATGATAACCACATGTCCCTTTCAAAATCTATCCGATGAATCATTCGCGCTTTGGTTTATGAACCTTCGATGACAGTTTCCCCATCGTTATTTCCAAGGGGGATAACAACCAGGCTAACGGTGCCGCTTTAAGAGCGCCAAGGGTCAGGGAAAAGCGGAAAGCGCTGAATGGGGGTTTAGCGCATCCGAAAAGTTGATGAGGGTTAGGGCCCTAGATAGCATCGGGGGACGCTATCGCAGCTTGAAAAAGCGGGCCCGAGTAATTTCGTCACGTGGCGCCCGGGGTCTAAAGACCTCGGGCGTTTCACTTTCAGCCCTCCCCATGCCTGCTCACCTCTCATCCGGCCGCATCCAGCGCTTCATCCAAAACGCGCGCGAAACAGGCAATTCTTACACAGCTTGCACCGGCTTTGAGTAGTGCTCCAACGCAGACATCGCTTGTTGCGCCGCTGGTCATCACATCGTCAACAAGGATGATATCGCGACCTCGGATGCGCTCCCGCATCCGGCGCGGAACAATTATCGAGCCTGCTAACGCTCTTTGCCTTGCAGTGCGCCCTAACCCGCCCAAAGACGGCGTCGCGCGTTCTCGCACAAGCCCCTGGTAAAGCAATTTGCCTTTTCCGAGTTTCTCTAATCCGCGGGCAAGCAAGGCAGCCTGATTGTATCCGCGCTTCCACAACCGCCAACGATGCAAGGGAACCGGCACTAGCCAAGGCGGATTAGAAGGATCGGCATCGACCAAGTGCGGTGCGATCACTCCGGCAAGCATCGGCGCAAGAGCGATCTTCCCGCCATGTTTGAAAGCCAGCACAAGCTGGCGCGACGCATCGTTGTATAGAGTGCCGGCTGCAATCTCCGCATAGCGGGGTGGATGCGCCAAGCACACAGCGCAGGTCATTTTGTCCGAAGCGGCATCGCTGCCAAACGGCCGCCCGCAAGCCTTGCATTGCGGCGAGCCGGGTATTGCAAGGCTCGTCCAGCAAGAGAGACAGAGACCGTTTTGTCTTGCAATCGCGTCTCCGCACAAAGGGCAGCGCGGCGGGTAAACCAAGTCAACAACCGGAGCGAGGCCTTCTGCAATGACTGCGTTCCATCCCATAACTTGCAACGCTGAACCTCTTGCGTCGCACAGGCAAGCACGGCAGGGCCAAACTGCGATGAACAGTTTGCAATCCGATGAAGGCGCAATAGGCCGGGTTCCTCAAATCTTCTCCAAGCCGCGCCGTGCGGCGAGATATCGCCGTGCACTGGCGATGCACCGCCGTGGTGATGGGGCCCATTGGCTGGAAGATGATCTAAGCGCTGACTTCCTTGACCGGGTT
>WTKI01000190.1:0-22215 GCA_011524425.1 Altererythrobacter sp.
CTATTCGCCTGCGTTTGTTGCCAGCGACTTTAAAGGCATCATCGAAGAGGCCGGATTTGTTGTTGAACCAGGGCCTGGTTTGTCGAATGATTTCTTGCAATCATTGGTGGCACGTAAGCCCGCCTGATTGCGTTTTACATAATCGCAGGAGAGCGCGCTCGGTCCGTCCGAGCGCGCTTTTCTTTGTCGGCAATGCCCTAAATCGAAAGAGAGAATCTAAGCGAGTTCTACGCTGGCTGGATCGTATTTAAATATTCCCAGTGCATCTTCATCCTTGGGAGGATTGTCGCGCAGGAAATAGGGGTCGATCGCTTGCAGACGATCTCCGCCGACATTGCTTTCAGCCTGTAAAAATGCAGCGCGCTCGACTCTGGCATTTTCATAAACTGACAATGCGTTGACTGGATCTGCCGCCGCCGCGAAGCAACGCCCTAAGACTACGCCATCTTCAATCGCGCTCGAAGCGCCTTGGCCCATATAGGGGAGCATGGGATGAGCGGCGTCTCCCAACAAAGCAACTCGGCCCTTAACCCACTGACTGAGGGGTGTTCGAATGAACAAACCCCAGCGGTAGAGATCGTCTTCGCCAATGGCTGAAATTGCGTCAATGACGTAGTCAGCCCATCCTTCAAAGACTTTGGCCAGCTCAGAAGGGTGCGCCTTAGCGTTCCAGCTTTCCTCGACCCAGCCATCGGCTCGTGTAAGCGCAACAAGATTGACGAGTTTAGTCCCGCGAATGGGGTATGTGACCAGATTTTGGCCTGCACCAATATGATTGACATTGGTCCGCTCAGTCGCGCGAGGACTGAGTTTGCATCCATCGATAAGCGCTCGCCATGCAACATGGCCGCTAAACTCCGGTTCAGGCGTGTCAAACAGGATATCGCGGATGATAGAGCGCAGCCCGTCTACCCCGATAACGATGTCCGCTTCCGCCGTAGTGCCATCTTCAAACCGCAATTCGACGTGCTGCTCGTCTTGCGAGAGCCCTGAAAGCGCTTTGCCCATCTCGCACTTATCTTGGCCGAACGCTTTGATCAGCCCATCCATCAGGTCTGCCCGGTGCAATTGCAGATAAGGCCCGCCATATTGATCGCGGCAGTCCTTACGGTTGATGTCCATCAGGATTTCGCCGGTCAGCCCATGAAACAGATACTGATGCAAAGGCTCGTTAGCGGTGGCCTCTAAAAAGTCACCAAGACCGATGCTGTTCAAGCCCTTCACGGCATTGGGGCTGAGCGAGATTCCCGCTCCTACTTCACCGAACTCCGGCGCGCGTTCGTAAATCACAGGCTCCAAGCCAACTTTCTGGAGCGCTATGCCCGCGGTTAGACCGCCAATGCCGCCACCAATGATTGCTATTCGCGTCACAGCCCTAGCGCTCCTGGATTGAGAATACCTGCCGGATCGAGCCGTTGCTTCAAGTGCCTGAGGAAGCGGTCAGCTTCGCCTTGGCGAGTAGAGGCGTACGGATACAACCGACCAATTTGAAAATGAGTGCTGCCATGCTGGCGCATAAGTGAAACGATTTCCTGCACCATTTCGCGCACTAATTCGCGGGCGGGTTCATTCGCATCATATTTTTGAGCGACGCCATCAAGATAGGAGGGTGTGCGGCGCTGATGGTAAAGCATTTGGCTGTCGGGCCAATAGAACACCGGCTCATACAATGTGCCGATCCCGGCAATTCCTGCGAAGAACTCAGCAATGGTAACTTGATGTGCGTCCATGTCCGCTTGGCGGGCTTTCTTGAGCGCAACGTAGTCTTCATGGAACGCTTTGATTTGCGCGTCGGCCATCACACCGTGAATGGGTAAGAGGCGGCGTCCATCAGGATGGGTCACTGGCAGTTCGGGGAAGGGTGCCGCTCTCGTAGCCAGTGGGACTGTATTGACGATTTCCTTGCCGCCGTCGGCCAACGCTTTGATCGCGTTTAAGCGGCTTCGCATGTCAAGTTTGTCGCGCCCTTCGACCATGAAGTGCGCGGTGTAGGCAGCGCCGTCGAGAAAGCGGCGGCCTGCCAATGCGACGCGGGTCATACGTCCGATCGCGCCAGTTACGCTGCCCGCGGCCATGCCGATCCGCCACATGGCTTTTACATCTTCGACCAGATTGGGGGGACCGGCATTCTGCCGCGCGACATCGGCGTCCATGGCCAGAAACTCGCTGGCTAGCCGGCGCAATCGCACTTCGCGCAGCATGTCAGACATTTTGTCAAAGTCATTGAAAGCGAAAGACAAACCATTGACCAATGCGGGGCGAGGCTCAATTTCCAGCGTTGCCGCTGTTTTGATCCCAAGCGCACCTGCATCATTGGCAAAAATACCGGTAATGTCCGGCCCGTAATTGCGGTTGAACGGGGATGTTCCTGCGCTGCCATCCGAACCGGTGTGCAATATTTCGCCGGTTCCTGTGACAATCTCAAAGCTTTTGACGGTATTAGCAGAAGCACCCGCGACGCCTGAGCCGAATGTCACAGACCCTTGGCTAAGGCCACCTCCGATTGTTGCAGTTCCGCCTGACATGGGCCCCCAGAAGCGGGCGCGCATGCCATGCTTGGCAAGCGCTTCGTCCAGCACAGCCCAAGTGCAACCAGCCTCCACTGTGACATCGCCATTTTCTATATTGATTGAGCGAATGCGGGATAATCGGCTGAAATCCAAAATGACGCTGCGATCACCCCTTGGTTGGAACGCGTCGGTGTAAGACATACCGCCGCCGCGGGGGCAGACTGCGATCCCATTTTCGCTGCACCATTTGGCTAGCAGTGCGGCTTTTTCAGTCGTGTCTGGCGACACCACCGCCAAGGGAAGCTCCCCTTCAAAGAACAAATCCTGACTTGCAAATCGGCGCTCATCAAAGGACGTTACCACCGCTTCGCGACCAAGGATTTCAGCCAAAGCAGTCAAGGGGTCAGACACAGAATTCTCGCTAGGTAAAGTCATGGTCCTCATTTCCCAATTCATTAGGCCAATCACCGGTTCCCGCGAGAGCCCGCCATTGGCTGTCCGCCAAGCGGATAACGGACGGTCACTGTATGTGAAATCGAGTAGCGCGAGTTAGGCGGACCTATGACGCAAGCATCTGTCAGAACAGAGCAGGAGGCTCTCGAAGCGGTCCCTTTGCCGTCATCTGGCCGGGCTTGGTTCGCTGTGATTGCCTTGTCTATCGCAGGGGTGGTCAGCTATATTGACCGCCAAATCCTCAATCTCTTGGTCGATCCGATCAAAGCCGATCTCGGGCTTACAGATGTCCAGATCAGCTTGTTACAAGGTTTCTCTTTTGCGTTGTTCTATGCAGTCATGGCTATCCCGCTTGCTTGGATGGCGGACCGGCATAACCGCAAATGGGTTATTCTAGGCGGGCTCGTTTGCTGGTCGAGCGCCACCTTTATGAGCGGATTTGCCGCAGGTTTTGCGTTTTTGTTTGTGGCTCGCATGCTGGTCGGCGTTGGCGAGGCCACTTTAAGCCCTGCCGGTTTCTCCATCATTTCCGACAGTTTCAGCAAAGCCAAACTGCCAGCAGCCTTGAGCGTGTTCACTGGCTCGGGCTTTATTGGTTCTGGCCTCGCGCTGACGATTGGCGGATTGCTCTACGCGAAACTTGAAGCCTTGGGGCCCATGGCATTGCCGTTTGGAACCTTCCAGCCATGGCAGCTCACTTTCATGGCTGTAGCGATGCTGAGCGTTCCCTTATTCTTTCTACTTCTCCTGATCCGGGAGCCCAATCGTCAACCCGATAACACAGTTATGGCGACAGACGATGCTCCGCCCGCGTTCGAGATTGCACAATATGTGGGCGATCATGCACGGGTCTATCTGCCCTTGTTTTTCGGCTTCTCCAGCTTTGCCGCTGCACAATACGGCGTGGGTGCATGGGGCCCGAGCTTCTTTGGCCGCACGTTCGGTTGGCACGAGCTTCAAGTCGGTCAGTATCTGGGGCCGGTCACTATGTTTGCGGGGCTGACCGGGGTTGTCGCTGGCGGGTTTGTAGCAGGCCGGATGTTGGCTAGCGGGATTAAGGATGCGACCTTGAAGCTGTCTATGATCGCGGTAGCGAGCGCGCTCCCATTCGCGATTGCTTTCCCGCTAGTGCAAAATCCGTTCGTTTCGCTTGGATTGCTCGGGCTTGTCTTGCTGCTCGGGACTGTACCTTTCGGCGCAGGTGTATCTACATTCCCGCTGATCACGCCGAACCGGATGCGCGCGCAGGTGATCGCCATCTACCTGCTGATCGCCAATCTGGTTGGATATTCAGCAGGCCCGATCTTTATCGCTGCGCTTACTGACAATTTCTTCGCCGATCCGAAAGCGATCAGTTTTTCCATCGCGATTGCCGCCCCGCTAATGATGGTGTGCGGGATCATTCTCATCGCTTTGGCCGTTAAACCATACAAGGCCATGTTGGCCGCGCAATCATCACTGGAGTCTCAATAAAATGGCATTGATTGATCTTGCCCCAGAAACACAGTCCTTCCTCGGTAAAGACCAGAAAATCCTGATCGGAGCGGATTGGATGGATCCGTCTTCCGACGGCGCGATTGACGTAATCAATCCGGCTGATGAAGCAGCCATATCGCGGATAGCCGACGCAGCTGTTGCCGATGTAGATCGTGCGGTTATGGCCGCGCGCAAGGCATTCGACGAAGGCCCTTGGCCGCATATGAAGCCTGGCGAGCGCGCATTGCTGATGAACCGAATTGCCAATGCGATGGAAGCGAATGCTGAGCAGCTCGCGCAGCTGGAGACTCTCGATAATGGCAAGCCGATCATGTGGGCGCGCGCGGACATTGGCGCGGCGATCGGCGCGATGCGATACTATGCGGGCTGGGCAGATAAGATCCAAGGCAGCACGCACAACATCAATATGCCGGGCGAGCATCACGTTTACACAGTGAAAGAGCCCGTCGGCGTCGCCGCTCTGGTTGTACCGTGGAATTATCCCTTGGTGATGGCAGCGATGAAGCTGGGACCGTGTCTGGCAGCGGGCTGTACTGCAGTTCTGAAGCCAGCTGAAGACACGTCGCTCTCAGCTTTGCGCCTAGGCGAGATTATGCTGGAAGCAGGTCTTCCCGAAGGCGTGCTCAACATCGTGACGGGCTATGGTCACACTGTGGGCTCCGCGCTGGTTAATCACCCTGCCATCGACAAGATCGCGTTCACCGGCTCGACTGCTACAGGCAAAGTTATCGCGCATGCTGCGGCAGAGGGCCTGAAGAAAGTCAGCCTGGAATTGGGCGGTAAGTCGCCCAATATCATCATGCCTGATGCGGATTTGGAGGCAGCGATCCCGGCCTCTGCGATGGGCATCTTCTTTAATAGCGGCCAGACCTGCACCGCACCATCTCGGCTTTATGTACATGAAGACGTGAAAGATGATGTGATCAAAGGCATCGCTGAAATAGGCAAGTCGATGAAAATTGCTCCGGGCTTGGATGAGGAAAGCCAATTGGGTCCGCTCGTCTCTGCAAAGCAGTTCGAGCGTGTTTCCAGCTATATCGAAAAAGGTCAGAGCGAAGGCGCTGAGATTGCGGCTGGCGGCGCTCGCCATGGCAATAGCGGGTACTTCCTTGAACCGACGGTTATCTCGAACACAAACAACGACATGACAGTCGTAAAAGAAGAAATTTTCGGGCCTGTTTTAGTGACGCAGAGCTTCTCTAGCGAGGATGAAGTAATCGCGCTTGCCAATGACAGCGATTATGGACTGGCCGGGTGTGTGTGGACGAAAGATATAACCACTGCACACACTATGGCGCGCAAGATCAAAGCGGGCATTATTGGCGTGAATACCGCTATGGGCGCTGACTGGGATGTGCCTCTGGGCGGATATAAGCAGTCCGGCATTGGGCGCGAAAACAGCCGCGATGGTCTGGAGCTTTACCTCAACACCAAGTCCGTATTCACGCAGTTGAAGTCTGCTTGGTGAGCCAATCTGCGATCCCTACCGAGGTGCGCCGCATCGACGTAGGTGATGCGGAGTTGCACGTTGAGATCACAGGCGAGGGGCCGGACGTGCTCCTCGTCGCAGGGCTTGGCGGGCGGGGCGCTTTTTGGGCAAACCAGATCCAGCCATTTGCGCAAACCCACCGTGTGATCACTTTCGACCATCGCGGCTGCGGCAAAAGCACGCGCGGCAAAACGGTCGACAGCGTGGCGCATATGGCGAGCGATGTCAGCGCGCTGATGGATGCGCTTAGCATTGCGAGCGTGAGCCTTGTTGGTCATTCTACGGGAGGCGCGATCGGACAGCATATCGCTTTGGACACCCCAGAGCGACTGGATAAGCTGGTTCTCTCTTGCAGCTGGCCGGGCCCTGATGCGTATTTCCTTGAGCTGTTCCGTATGCGCAGGGAAGTGCTGGAAGGTGCTGGCCCGCTTAACTACCTGTCTTCAGGAACCTTTTTGGCCATGCCAAGCCGCCATTTGCAGCCTCAGATCGAGGGAGCAAAATCCTACATGGAAGATCGCTTAGCCGCGTTTCCCGGCGTCGAAGTAGAGCTTTCGCGTATTGCTGCGGTGGTCGGCCATGATCTGCGGGACCACTTGAGCGATATCCTAATTCCAACATTTTGCATCGGCGCTCTGGATGACCAGATTACCCCAGCGGGTTTCACGCAGGAAATGGCTGACCTCATACCTGGCGCACAGATTTCGCTGCTAGATCATGGTGGCCATTTCTCACCCATGAGCGTTCCACAAGAATATAACGAACGCGTTTTCGAATTCCTGCAAAGCTGAAGGAGGTAACGATGTCAGACCATCCCCCGCTTGGCCATATTACTAAGGGACAATCCGTGATTGTCGGACCCGATGAAGGTCGATCTCTGTGGCAGCCCATGCCAAGCCGCGGCTATGTGAATGTGAACCTTACAGCGGACAATATGCCATACGACACATGGTCTTCCGGCATTCAAGTGATGCCGCCGGGCTGTATGGTGCGCGAACATGGTCACAAGCAGAACCACGAGTTGGTCTTCGTTTATGAAGGGACGGGCCAAGTCGATATCGACGGCGAAGTTACTGAGTTTGGTCCCGGCACAACGATCCTGTTTGCGCGCAATTGCACGCATTGGATCAAGAATACCGGCGATACGGACATGAAGATGTTCTGGGTTTTCTTCCCGCCTGGCCTGGAAGATTGGTTCTATGCCATCGGGAAAGACCGAAAGCCGGGTGACCCGATGCCCGAACCCTTCGATCGTCCTGACAATGTTCAGGACGTTATGGACAAGATGCGCTTCCTCCCGCCGCGCGGAACTTAAGGATTATCCATGCGAATTATTGCTCAGTCGGATGTGGAGCGCTTGCTCCCGGTGGCGGCCTGCGTGCCGGTTATGCGCGACGCTATGATCGCTACCTCTAAGGGCGATGTCAGCTTGCCTATCCGTCAGTTCATGCCTGTGCCGGGAGCTGCGGGTAAGATGGCGATCATGCCGGGCTCGCTGGGAACAGCAGGAGAGGCTGAGAATGCAAGTTTTGGAATAAAGCTTGTGTGCAAATATGATCGCCCGCTGATTGACGGGAAGCCTGACCCGCTAGGCACACATGTCGGGATGGTCATGTTGTTTGACAGCGCCAAAGGCATTCCGATCGCAATGCTTGAGGGGTCTTCTCTCACCGCGATCCGTACTTCTGCGGCAAGCGCGCTTGCGACGGACTTGCTGGCTCGGAAAGATGCGACACGGCTAGCTGTGATTGGCAATGGCGAACAAGCCATGCGCCACATTGCAGCTATGCAGGCGGTGCGCGATATCACGCATGTTACGGTTTGGGGACGTCATGCTGAGCGGGCTGCAGACTTTGCCGCACAAGCTGCTGAGAATTGCCAAGTTGCGGTTGAGACTGCATCGACACCGGCCGGGGCGGTGGCGCAGGCTGATATCATCTGTACGACGACTTCGGCCAAAGAGCCTGTCCTGCTTGGCCGCGATCTTAAGCCCGGTCAGCATATCAATCTGGTCGGTTCCGCCATTCCTACAACGTCTGAGGTGGATCATGAGGCGGTGCAACGCTGCCGGTTCTATGTCGATTATAGACCCGCGGCAATGGCGGCTGCTGGCGAGCTCTTGAAAGCAATCGAAGCTGGCATTGTCCGCGAGGATCACATCATTGCAGAGATTGGCGAGGTAGCTTGCGGCGAAGCCCCTGCGCGAGGCTCATCAGAGGAAATCACTTGCTACAAATCGCTTGGTGTCTCGGCTCAGGATCTGGCGGCAGGATATGCGATCTGGCAAGCAGCAGAAGCGCAAGGCGCAGGCACAGTCATCGACTTGCTCGGTTGAATTGCGCTACCCAAAAGAAACGGGGCGACATCTTGCGATGCCGCCCCGCTTTTTTGCCCTGATTCGGGATCAGAAGTCGACAGACCCTGTGATGCCGAATGTGCGACGCTCTCCGAAGAACTCGCCATATGTGTTTCCGAAGGGTAGCAAAACAACGAAAGCGTTTGAAACGTAACGCTTGTCGAACAGGTTGCGTGCCCAAACGCGTACTTCGAAATTATCGATGCTTACGCCTGCGCTTGCATTGGTCAGGAAACGCTCGGGGATAATGCCAAGGTTTGCTGAGTCAGCGAAGAAATCGCTCTGCCAGCTGGCATCTGCCCGGATGAAATAGCCATTGCCATCACCGAATTCTCCATCCCACTGTGCACCAAAAGATGCTTGCGTAGGAGCCTGACGTTCCACTTCGTTACCACCGATTGAACCATCGGTTGCGCAAACGATGTCGTCACAAGGTGCTGTAAGTCCGGGGACACCACGACTGAAGCGACTGTCAACGGTGTCGCTGCTATATTCTGCCTCAGTGTGCGAGAATGTAGCATCGAAGCTCAGATTGTCGGTTGCCTGATAGCGCGTAGCGAATTCGATACCGTAGACCTTTGCATCACCCAGGTTGAGCGTGATCGAAGGCACGTTCGGATTGGATGGGTCTAGCGGATCTTCGTCAGCTGCGTTGATCTGGATCTCGTTCCAATCTGTGTAGAAGACAGAAGCATTGAAGGTCAGAGCTCCGTTAAGCAGATTGCTCTTTAGACCCAATTCATAAGTCCAGTTTTCTTCTGGCCCGAACACGATATCTGCCGGATCGCCAGCTCCTGGGTTGAAGCCGCCGGCCTTCGTGCCGCGAGCGACAGAGCCGAAAACCAGCACATCAGGATTGATGTCATATTCGACGCTGAAACGAGGTGTGAACTCCTTGAAAGTATCCGACAATCCATTGGTGTTGATTTCAGTCTCAGAGTAACGACCTTCAGCACCTATTGTCAGTGCGCCGTCTGCAGAAGTCCAGTAGAACTCACCGAAGATGGATTGGACTTCCGTCTCTGTGACTTCGTCTGTCAGCAGAATGTTGAACGGACCAGTCACGAAGTCGAAGTTCGGAACAGGTGTGCCGTTGAACGGCTCAAAGTTGTTCGGATCAGTGATCGGAGCAATGTTGATGCTCGAGAACTGATTGCGATCAAGACCTTCTGACAAGAAGCCGCCGACAGAGGCGCGGATAGTACCATTGTCGAAAGTCAACCGCGCTTCATGGGTGTCATAATTGATGTCACCGACAGGCGTCTGCTGGAAGTTGCAGAGTGGTGGGAATGTCGGTGGTCCAACTACCGTGCCGCAATTGACCGGATCGGGTTCGCCGCTGGTGCCGATGTTAACATCGCCATTGACGTTGCCAAATACATAGCTGAACTCGATATCATCGGTGAGTTCAGCGGTTATGCTGGCCCGGAAAATGCCGGTGTCAGCTTGCGTGGCGAAACTACGCGGATCAACAAATACAGTATCAGCCGGTGCTGGCAGTTCACCACATACAAGCGGGCTGAAAGCGAAGAAACGGGTTGCCCCACAATTGGTAATTGGGGTCAGCGTTGTACCTGCTTCTGGATCCAATATGCCGCCCGTGCTGTCGGAGAAGTAGCGTGATGCACGTGCTTCGTTTTCCACTTCAAAGCGGTTGTATGACGCTTCTACGATGATTCCTTCGCTGACTTTGACAGCTGTAGAAATCGACCAAGCTGCGTTGTCCCAGCCGCCCACATTGTCTTCCGTGCTCGGGCCCGGGATGTCCAAGTCGGCAAATGGGTGCAGGTTTTCCCATGAGCCGTCGAAGCTCGAGAAGTTGTAAGAGCCGGCGAGAGCGAAGAAGTCTGTGACTGAAAAGTTCAGATGACCACCGATATCGCGGCGTTCGTCTGAACCGAATGTGCCTTCGACGCCGCCGGAAATGAAGCCGTCAAGCGATGCCTTCTTCGGCACGTAATTGATCGCGCCAGCAAATGCGTTGCGACCGTAGCGGGCACTTTGTGGACCTTTAACGATCTCTACCCGCTGAAGGTTGGCTGTGCCGACATCGACCGCCCACGAACGCGGGATGTAAACACCGTCAAAGAAAGTGGAGACGTTGCTTTCCAGCGCGGTTACGCGAGTTGTTGCCTGACCGCGGATGGTTGGTTGAGCGAAGCCGCCCGAGAAGTCTTCAAAGCTGAAGCCAGGCGTAAAACGCGCGACATCATCGAGTTCCTGAATGCCGCGACGCGCGATATCTTCTTCGCCAAACGCGGTGATCGCGAGCGGAACATCCTGAATATCTTCCGCACGGCTACGCGCGGTAACAATGATGACATTGCCGTCATCGGTCTCATCAGCACCTGTGGTGCCATCATCTTGAGCAAATGCAGTGCTTGGAGCAACCGCTACCAAGCTTGTCGCGATCGCCGCGACACTGCTCTTCGTAAGGAAAGGCCTCATTTTTAGTTCCTCCAACTTCTGTCAGAATCAGTTTTATCCCTGCCCGTCTCAGCGCCACCTCGACGAAATTGTTCCCAGAATGAACAATCAGGACCATTTTGATCGTCAGGTGGAGAACGGCGGCTTGCGCCGTTCAGGCGGAGCGTCACGCTTCTTATGCGCTTATGCTCCTTGGTCATGATGTAGATCCTTGGACCTACATGCATGTTCGCGCGTTATGGGCTTTGCTGCCATGTTTCTCGACCTCAATGGGAGATGTCTCCTTCGTTGCGAACGCATGGATTATTGAGGCGACAGAGAAGGTTACTAACTATGGCTTCAAGTGCAGTAAGCGCTTCTGAGATAACGCAAGAACCAGCGCCTTTACCTATAACCCTAAAACTGGGTTGGGGCGTAGGCGCATTCGGCGTAGCGCTGCTGATGAACGGCATTTCAGGCGTCATCCTGCTGTTTGCGGTGAGCTTGCTAAAGATCGACCCATGGTTGGCAGGCGCTGTCATTACTACCAGCAAGCTGTTCGACGTCGTAACTGACCCGGTCGTCGGTTTGTGGAGCGATCGGCACAAGTCAAACAAGGGACGGCGCAGACCCTTCCTGACCTGGGGCGCATTGCTGAGTGCGACAAGCTTTGCGGTGATCTTCACAACGCCTGCATTTGACAATCAGTATGTCACAGCAGCTTATCTTTTCGCGGCTTTGTGCCTTTATGCGTTCGGCTATACGCTGTTCAACATTCCCTATATTTCCATGCCGGCAGAGATGACGGACAGTTATCACGAGAGGTCATCGATACATGCTTATCGAATGGTGTTTGTCGCATTGGGATCGATGGCAGCAGGCTCAGGCATAAAATTTGGCTTGGATTATCTAGGCAGCACTGAAGCGTCGAGTTGGGCCGTGGTCGGACTGGGATGCGCCGCTATTGTCTTTGTCACGATGATGATCGCCTATTTCTCGACTGCATCTGCGCGCTTTACAGATCCGGCGGAAGATACTGGTGAGAACAAGTTCGCGCAGTTGCGCATTGAATTTGGGGCCGTGACTTCAAACCGTCACTTTCTGCGGCTGATCGGAGTGAAGTTTGCGCAGCTCATGGGCGTTCAGACCATGGCAGCCGCGATGGCCTATTTCTTTCTGCAATTTCTCAAACAAGACTTTGCAGCGCTGGGATGGTTTTTCCTGATCGTTTCGCTTTCGACGATCGTATTCTCGCCGCTGCTGGTCCAGTTCTCGAAGCGCTACGGAAAGAAGGCCGCTTATTTCGTCGCAGCTGCCGTTAATATCGCTTACGCCTTAAGCTGGACATTCTCTAGCGCCGAGGATCCTTTGTGGATGATATTGGCCCGCGGACTGCTGGTAGGCGTGGCCTTTTCCGGCAACGTGATCATGGCAATGTCTATGCTGACTGATATCATTAATGAAGATGCCACACGGACCGGCGTTCGGCGCGAAGGCGCGTTTACCGCTTTATACAGTTTCGTCGAAAAGCTGACCGGTGCTGTAGGTCCTATGATTGTCGGTGTCGCGCTGAGCGTTGTCGGTTTTGACAAGGATTTGCCATTTGACGTCCCGCAAGGTGGGAACGTGGACACCGCACTGTTGTTGGCTGTTTCATGGCTGCCTGCTATTTTCTACTTTATCGCGGCGTGGCTGCTTATCGGCTACAAACTGCGCGAAGAAGACGTAACGAACAAATCAATCGGGTAATTCAATGACTTTACAATATCAGGATCCTCAATTGCGCCAGCGCGGCCGCGCATCAGTTGATTTTCTGGCGCAAATGGCGATGGCATCGGGCGGAATCCGGCAAAAAGTGGATACGGCGATTGCGCAAAGTGTTCCTGATCCATCGGATCTGCCCGATGATTTGGACGATCGCTTGGCGTTTATGGATGCGGCATTGGCGGAAGAGGATGCCTATGTGATCCAGCAGTTGATGGGCGACTGGCATGGCCGCATGCACGGCCGGATTGCAGCTGAGGCATTCGAAGAAGTAAAAGATGATTTGGCGGATGCTTTCGCTGAAGCAGAAAAAGGTCCTGCGACGCTCATCTTGGACTCAGAACTGCAACCTCCAGCCTATTGGGATGGGGTAAGCTTCCACCGCACCGGGCCTTGGGATAGTCATGAAGAGATGGGCTATGTTCACGGCGAGATCGTTCACAAGAAAATGGTCGCGCGCTTCTTTCCTGGCGGGATATTCAAGCAACGCGCAGAAGTGGCAGCTCTGGCCCCGCGCGATGATTACAAGCGTATTCTCGATATGGGATGTTCCTCAGGCCATTTCACATCAGCGCTGCAAATGACATATCCCGACGCTCAGATCGTTGGTGTGGAGCTGGCTGCTGAAATGCTCAAACATGCCTGGCGCACAGCCAACGCGAATGGCTGGAGCTGGGAACTGCATCAAAAGCTGGCTGAAGACACCGGGTTTGATGATGCAAGCTTCGACTTGGTCACAAGTTACATTATCCTTCACGAAATGCCGGAGTCTGCCATCCGCAAACTTTTTGCCGAAGCCTTCCGCTTGCTCGAATCTGGCGGTGACATGCTGATGAGCGATGTCACACGGTTTGCCGATATGGACAAGCTAGCGGTTTGGAAAGCGGACCGAGGCGCAAAATTTGGCGGTGAGCCTCATTGGCGTGAAAGCGCTAGCTTGGACTTTGCCGAGATCGCTCGTGAGGCTGGCTTTGTGGATGTCAAAGCGGAAGGTATTTACCCGCATATCGTTCAAGGCCGTAAACCATGAGTGCAAGTGATCCGACCAGCTTTAACAATCCTGCATCCCAGATTTTCGGGCCTGAACAGATCGACAATGTCGCGCGGGCAGTGCTGACACTGACACGCGAAGTGGTTGTGCTAAATGACCGCGTCATGGTGCTTGAAGAGATCCTCGGTCAAAAAGGTGTCGACGTGCGTGATGCAGTGGATTCCTACCAGCCGTCCGAGGAATTTCAGGAGCGTGCGAACGCAGCAATGCAGACGATTACACGACACGTGCTCGATGCTTTGCAAGGCGCAGATGGCGGTTAACGCGATAGCAGACCTAGCTTAGGTCGCGACAACCAGACCGGCGAGCATAGCAACAATCCCAATTCCCAACGCGCGTACACGAAAATCGGTGCGAAGCTTTCGCTTTTTCATTTCGCCAAAGCTCATATCGGGATCCTGGCTGAGGAAGAATGCAGGCTTGTCAAACAGCGATGGTGCGACGTTGTTCAGCAGTTTGCGGACTATAAAGCCCAATGCCCATATCTTGAGTTTCCAAGGCCTGTGATTGTATTGTTCGGGAAAGAATTTCTCCACGACCCAAGCTAGGTCACGCGCTTCAGGCCACCGCTCTTTTGCGTAAGACCGCGCTGCATCACCGATATCGTCATGAGCCTCAAAATGCCGAGCGAGGACATCAAGATCCTCCAGCGCGGAGTTGACGCCTAAACCTAAGTCGGGCGGGAACGCATGCGCGGCATCGCCGATCAATACAAACTCGGTCGGAGAGTGTTCGGGACCAATGCTTGTATGAAGATTCTTTGCATATTGCGGTTGCGGAAACGCCCCTGCTTCCAGAGTAACAAAGTCTTTGGCTTCCTCTTCAGGTACAAGTTCGCGAATGTTAAGCTGTGGGAAGCTTTCTTCGAGGAATTCGTACAATTCTTCTGTATCGCGGATTTGCCAAAGGGTATGGTCAGTTTCACGGATGAGATTGACGCTTCGCGGATGACTTGGGTCAACAACCGGAAACGCAAAGAGAGTGCAGGCCTTGCCTTGATCTTTGTGAATGGAAGGGATGATATAGGACATCCCATTGTCGTGCAGCTTCACCTCGCCATTGGCCGTTTCAAAGCGAGCTGGCAGGTTCAACACCTTATAGCGCAGGCCGGCAGAAATTGAATCGCCTTCGATCATGTCGAAATAGCCATCAGGGACATCGGGCTGCGCAGAAAGGCTTGACCGGATTACAGAGTTCAAGCCGTCGCAAGCCAGAACTAGGTCAGGGCTGAACGCTTTGACCGCGCCAGACTGATCCGAGATAGTTATTTCAACCTTCCCACAGCCATCGCGTTGGATAGTGTCGACTGAGTGTCCATACAGCACCTTCGTTCTTGCGCTGGTCTTTTGTTCGACACCTTCAAAAAGCATGCCCAGCAGTGCACGCCGCGTAGTCCAGTAAGCGACAGGCCGGTTTGGATCGATAATCGGGACTTTTTCGGTTTTTGCCTTTCCGTCAGGTGTAATGGTTGTTGCCACGAATTCTTGTGTGGCCACACCGTTGTCGGGCAGCCTGTCAAGCAATCCAATCCTGTCGAAAAGCCGCTGTCCGCGTTTGTCGACGAGATAATTAAACGATTTGTTCTTTTCGAAATCGCTCGGAGAAGCTCGGCGTTCGGCCAAGACAACTTCATCCCAACCAAGCTGATCAAACAACAAAGCCGCTGCCAGCCCCGCAGGGCCTCCGCCGCTTATGAATACCGACCTGTTCTTCTTCATGCCGAACATTTGGACATGACCCGCCTATGGCGTCGAACAGGATCAAAGCATTGTTCGACTGACGAGGAAACACAGCTTGCCAGTCCCACCCGATAACGAATTGACCCAGTAGTTCGTTATGATTGCGTCTCGAGCCATCCTCGCCTTGGTTGCCTTAGGGCTGACAAGCTGCGCCGGCACATCAACTGACCATGCAAGCAATGCTTCGCAGGAGACAGTTAAACCGAGCAAAAGCTGCGCGGCGCGGCTGGCCGGAAATTCAGTCGAGATAACCTATGCAGCAGAGACAGATAGCGGACGAAAAGTTCCGCTCACGGTGTTTATGCCTGAGAGAGCAGGGGTTTACCCTGTCGCCGCATTCTCGCACGGCGCCTATGCGAGCCCCACCCGCTATCGCAAAATGCTCGCACCGCTAGCTGCTGCGGGATATATAATCATCGCTCCTATGCATGTGGATTCAGAAGAATTCGGATCTCAAGAGACGCCATCACGCGCCGTTACCTGGACAACCCGAAATGAAGATTTCGCGCTGGCATTGACGCCGCCTGCCGTGTTATTGGAGAGCCTGGCTGCGTCCGGCTACTCCGTTGACACTGGCAAAACGGCAGCGCTTGGCCACAGCTATGGCGCGCTGATTGCGCATTTGGCAGGCGGCGCGATAGCAAACGAACCGGACGGTTCTGTCATGTCACACCGCAATGACCAAGTTGATCTGGTGGTAGGGTGGTCGCCGCCGGGCCCGTTTCCCGGAATGATGGAAGCAGAAGGATGGAGCACGCTTGCGAAACCCACCCTTACGATCACCGGAACAAATGACATTCTTCCCGGATTTATCGATGACTGGCGCGAGCATGCGGCCGCCTATGACTTTGGCCCTCTAGGCTATCGCGCTTTGTGGGTCGGGGACGGCATAGACCATTACTTTGGCGGTATGTTCGGGCGCGAGAAGCCAGCGGATGAAAACAGCATCAAACTCTTCCAAAGAGCATTGGAAGTCAGTTTGAACTTTATGGATCGCAAGATCGGAAAAGATTCTGCCTGCACTTTGGAGCCATCGTTCGCAGGCGAGCAGTACCAAGAGGATGAAGCATGACTTGGCGATTTGGCACGATAACTTCAATTGTTGCACTGGCGCTGACAGGATGCGCGGCAAGCGATGTAGCTCCTGAAATCACAAAGACCCCTACCTATCCTGACCAGGCCAGCCTTTATGTCGACCTTGATAACCCCATGCGCCCCGATGAATTTCAAGGCGCAACAATCCTCGATGTCGATCGTTATCGCCCGTACTATCGCCTGACCGGCTGTCCGACGGAAGAAACGGCGCGCGGCGTTGCATCTCCCGAACTCCAGGAAGCGATTGAGCAAGCCCAAACCTATTCAGACGAAGCGTCAGGAACTGGCCTTGTAGTCATGCTGAACGGCGAAGTCCTCCATGAGAGTTACAGTCAAGGCGCTACCAATACTAGCATTGCGGCATCAGCATCGCAGATGAAGTCGGTTCTCGCCTTGCTTTATGGAATCGCAATCGAGCAAGGACATATCGGTTCTATCGATGACCCTGTGGGGGACTATCTCGAAGCGTGGTCTGGCGAAAAACGCGGCGCGATCACACTAAGACAATTGCTGACTATGTCCGCAGGGCTCGGGCCTGCAGACTTTGTCCAATTGATCTTTGCCCCCGACATTGCCGAAGTCGCTTTGCAAGTGCCTTATGTCGGCGCGCCAGATAAGGAATTTGTCTATAGCAACGCCAACAGCAAGCTGCTTGCCATTGTGCTCGACCAACAGGTCCAAAAGGGCGGCTATGCCAGCCTCGCGCAATTCTTGCAGGCAGAATTGTGGTGCCCGATCGGTGCACACGATGCGCAAGTGTGGATCGACCCCGCAGGAAAATCGCGTGGTTATGCCGGGCTGCAAGCTCGGCTCAGTGACTGGGCAAAGGTCGGAGAGATGATCCGCAACGGCGGTGTGGCCAACGGCAAGCAAATCGTCCCTTCGGCCTGGATAGAAGAGATGGCCAAACCCTCTTTAGCCAACGCGCAATATGGCTTGCATGTCTGGCTGGGGAAAGAGTGGACAGCACAGCGGCAATACAGCGCGGCCAACCCCATAAAAATCCTCCACAGCGAGCCCTTTGAAGCGAAAGATATCGTCTATTTTGACGGCTTCGGGGGTCAGCGTGTCTACGTCATCCCGTCCAAGGGTCTGACCGTGGCTCGCGCCGGAGTTGTCAATCTTCAATTTGACGATTCAATCATCCCGAACCTGTTGGTCCGGGCGATGGACTGAATTTAGGACCGGGCTAGCTAGCGAAGAAAGCCCGGCCTTCTAGTCAATGCATCCCGACTTTTTGGTGGTTGGGAGACGATGACTTGTCTGACAATTCGCCAGCAGTCTCTTTCTCTTTCATCTTCTTGAAGGTGTCGAACTCGTTCACGCCGCCCATTTCGCGTTGCGGCCATGTAGTCGCAAACCCGCGCGGGTACTGGCTGTCATCGTCCTTGCGGCCATCTTCCGACCACAACAGCGGGAACAACGGTCCTTCCGGCTTTTCGCCGTCCAGCATCTCGTCGAAGCTGACGCCTGCAATGTTCAGACAGTCAGGGCGAGGTGCCCAACGGATGTCGTCGCCAAAGACGCGTTCGGAAATAGCGATGCGCCAATCATCTGTAGGGTTGCCGCCGGAGTAATGCAGCGCCCAGGGATGGACGACCAGCATGTCGCCAGGTTCCATGTCCCAAGTTAGAAAGCGTTTGCCGGGCTGACCGCGCAGCGGCTCGATTTCAGGGTGGGGCACGCGATCATCCGGCTTGATCATCTTGCGTGCGTTCGGGCTGAACAGCCAGTACGGCACGTCATCGTGTTGCGTTTCAGCCAGCACTTCCAGACAATTCTCTTTCACGATCGGTGTCAGAGGAATCCAAAGGGAAGGGACCATGGTGCCTTCCACCGGAAAGGCCATCCGGTCACAATGCCACAGAGTTTTCGCATCCGATTGCGGGGGCTTTGCAAAGAATTCGTCGAAGAAGAACCGGATCTCTTTGGATTGCAGAACTTTGCCCGCTGCCTCTGCGATAGGGCCTTCAAACATGACCTTACGATACGCTTCCAGCCTGCGGGCCATGTAACGCCCGGGAATGGTCGGGAGCAGACCCACATCTTCCTTTTCGATGATGACTTGGCGGGCGAGCGGCTCCAACAGCTCGATCCAATCCTTGTCCAACACATTACGCAGGCAAACTGCGCCGTCGCGCTGATAATCTTCGATATCTTGTTGTGTCACATCGCGAAGAGGGCGCGTGTTTAAAGGCATTGGTTGGCTCCGTCTGATTTACTCGAGTGTCATAGCAAAAGGGTTCAGCCATCAAATTCCGACGGAACCACTTTATCCACCTCTCGAACACCTGAGTGTTTTAATGAGCGAGGTCGATCTTGGGTTCCCCGAGGCAACCCAGATCAACTTTCCGCAGGGTGGAGAATTTCCAGTGTGTTCTCCAATTCACCGATCAAACCGGTCTAGCAAGGCGCGAAAGTTGGTCGAATAATTCGAGGTTCATTATGAACGAAATCCGCACTCAAGTGGTTGTAGCAGGGGCTGGACCGGTCGGAACGGTTGCCGCCTATTTGCTTGCAAGCCGCGGAATTGATGTTGTTTTGCTTGAAGATGGTGCGGATTGCGCATTGGATTTGCGTGCCTCCACGTTCCATCCGCCCACGTTGGAAATGCTTGAGCGCTTCGACATTACGCCGCGCCTGATCGAAAAAGGATTGAAGGCACCGATCTATCATTTCCGTGAGCGTCGTACAGGCGAAGTCATAGACTTTGATTTGTCGGAAATATCTGACGTAACCAAATACCCCTATCGTATTCAGTGCGAACAATATCACTTGTCTCGCATGTTGTCAGAAGGTGTGCGGGAGCAGGCTGGAGCAGAAGTGCTGTTCAATCACCGTGTTGTTGCGCTTGAGCAAACCGCAGACGATGTCACGGTCTATGCTGAAACACCCTATGCGATCCTAAAAATCCAGGCTGACTATTTAATCGGAGCGGATGGTTCCAACAGCACAGTCCGCAAATGGCTGGGCACAGAATTCGACGGGTTTACCTATCCGGAAAAGTTTCTGTGCTTCACCACAACAGAGCCGCTGGAAGAGCACATTCCGAATATTGCACATGTGAATTACGTGTCCGATCCAGAGGAATGGATGGTGCTGTTGCGTGTCCCTTCGCTTTGGCGTGTGCTGGTGCCGGCTGATATGGATACGCCGGATGAAGTTTTGAGAGCGGATCCGAAGAAAGAAGAAGTATTCAATCGTTTAATCGGCAAGGGTGACGTTGAAACCCATCACCGCACGATTTATCGAGTCCATCAGCGCGTTGCCAAAAGCTTTATGACTGGGCGCACAGCTCTGATTGGTGATGCCGCACACTTGAACAATCCGATCGGCGGCTTTGGAATGAATTCTGGCATCCATGATGCTTTCAATCTGGGTGAGCGGTTGTTGAAAATCTATCAACATGGTGCGGACGCTGATCATGAGTTAGCGGGCTTTGAACGCCAACGGCGGACTACGACCCATGACTTCATTCAAGCCCAGACGATCCGGAACATGGAATATCTCAAAGAAGGCGAGGATCAGCTCCATACGCGGCGCAAGCAAGAAATGCTTGAAATCCGCAATGATCCAGTGCGCCGACGCGAATTCCTGCTGCGCCAATCCATGATTGATTGCGTCGAAAAAGAAAAGGAAATGGCATAATGCCGGTCAAGCCTCGCCCAAACCCCGATGTGCAGGGTTATAGGGCTTTGTTTGGGGTGCTCGGCCCATCAACCAATACGATTGTGCAGCCGGACTTTGATGATCTGCGCGTGCGCGGAGTGACCAACCATTACAGCCGTATCGTCGTGGATGATGCCAACGCTATCTCGGACGAGACCTTCATGGCGGGCACGCTGGAGATCAGCAACAATACGCTTGATGCTGTGCGAGGCGTGCTGACGTGCAACCCTGATTACCTCGTCATGGGGATGAGCGCGGTTACTTTCTACGGCGGTGCTGAAGGCGCAGAAAAATGGCGTCAGAACATTGAAGATGCCTCGGGCTTGAAATTGTGTACCGGCTCGCAATCGCTGATTGAAGCATTCAACGCTTATGGCGGGATCAAGAAGATCGCTGTTATTTCGCCCTATTATCCATCGGCCAATGCGCATGTCGCTCATTTCATGTCGGATCATGGTATCGAAGTGGTCCGCGATACATGTTTGCAATGCCCAAGCTGGACCGCGATTGCGCAAGTGCCGACAGAGACTTTGCGAGACGAGTTGATGAAGCTCGACGGCGATGATGTTGATGCTTTGGTTCAAGTCGGAACGAACTTGTCGATGGTCCGCTTTGCCGCCGCGGCTGAAGAATGGCTCGGCAAGCCGGTAATTGCGATCAACACTGCGACCTACTGGAACGCTTTGCGTCAGAACGGCATTAAAGACCAGAAGACCGGTTTCGGCCGCCTTATGTCTGACTTCTAAGGAATTCTCTTCCCATGTTCGAATATGATTATGTCCCGCTCCCAGAGCGCGCACCATTGAAATGGCCAAACGGTGCGAAGGTCGCGCTGATGTTCACTTTCAACTTGGAAACCTGGGACTTAGTCAAAGACACGGACCAGCCATACTATGCTGGCGGGCCTGCTTTGCTGCCAAACGCGCTGGCGGGTCGTATCCCTGACTATCCCAATTACTCCTGGCGCGAATATGGCCAGCGCGTCGGTGTTTGGCGCATGTTCGATATGTTCGACGAGATGGGTGCGAAAGCCGGATGCACCGTAAATGCTGTCACTTTCGAGCGGCGCAAGGCAATGGCAGATGCGTGTCTGGAGCGCGGCTGGGAGCTGATTGCGCACAATTACGAGCAAGGTGAGCTGCTGACAGATTTCCATGATGATATCGACACTGAACGCGACATCATTCGCCGCTCAGTCGAGATGTATGAAAAGCATGCCGGGTTTAAGCCAAAAGTCTGGCTTTCCAGTAGCTTGCGCGGAACTCTCAATACGCCGACGATCCTCGTTGAGGAAGGGTTCAAGGCCTATTGCGACATCATGAACGATGACCAGCCCTATATGATCCGCACTGATGCAGGACCCATTGTCGGCACGCCCTATTCCAACGTCATCAACGATTTTACGATTTTGACGCGTAACAATCGCACAACCGATGAATATCGCGATTTGCTGATAGAAGAGCTCAAAGTGCTCCACCAAGAAGGCGCAAAAACCGGCCGCATCATGAATGTAGGGCTTCACCCACATGTCTCTGGCCGCGCCTACACGATCCGCGCGCTGCGCGAATTTATTGAGTATGCTCAAAGCCTTGACGGCGTCTGGTGGGCAACGCGCGAGGAGATCGCGGACTGGTATGTCGACAATCACGAGAGCCATTTCCCCGGTCAGCTAAGCGGGTAGGCCGGTTCTCGAAGCAGTCAATTTTCGTGCAGAGTCTAAGGGGACCTAAAGGTCCCTAAAGGAACCTAGAGGGGGTCTAACCCCATTGAGCGGCCTTGAAAGTCCGGTTTTGCGAACCTCAAACGATCGCGCAAACAGTCTTCAGTTCAAGATAGTTGTCCATCGCTGCTTGCCCGCTATCGCGGCCATAGCCTGATTGCTTCATCCCGCCGATTGGCAAGGATGCATCATACATAGCGTGGCTGTTGATCCAGACTGTGCCAGCCTGAATTTGTTCTGCCATGCGGGTCGCGTTGGAGAGGCCTTCTGTCCAGATTCCAGCGGCCAAACCATAATCGCTGTCATTGGCTGCTGCGATGACTTCATCGGCATCGTCAAACCGGGTTGCAACAACAACCGGACCGAAGATTTCTTCGCGCACAATGCGCATGTCCGGCTTCACATCAGTAATGACTGTGGGCGTCACAAAGCTCGCATTGGGTCCGGCTGTCTCGCCGCCGACCAA
>WTKI01000190.1:22315-25563 GCA_011524425.1 Altererythrobacter sp.
TTCAGATTGCCTTGCGAGGCATCGACAATTTTGCGGCCTGTAGCGGTAGAGCCAGTGAACACGATCTTGTTCACGTCCTTGTGCTCTGACAGAGCAGCGCCTGCTTCGCCGCCAAAACCGGTCACGACATTCACAACACCTTCCGGCGTGCCTGCTTCCTGGATCAATTCAGCAAGGCGAATTGTTGTCAGAGATGTTTCTTCAGAGGGCTTCAAAACCAAGGTGCAGCCCGCCGCCATCGCCGGAGCAATCTTCATCGCCGTCAAAACCAGCGGCGAGTTCCATGGCAGGATGCCTCCTACTACGCCTACCGGCTCGCGCCGTGTGTAGGCATGCACGCGCTTTCCTTCGGGTTGGTAATTGATCGAAGTCGGAATGGTAGAGCCTTCGATCTTCGTTGCCATGCCTGCGAAATAGCGGAACTGCGCGACTGCGCCGGGAATTTCCGCCCAACGCCCGACATAAAGGGCTTTACCCTGGTCCAGCGTTTCCAGCTCTGCCAACTCGTCAATATTGGCTTCCATCAGATCCGCGATCTTCCACAAGAGCTGGCTGCGTGCCATCGGCGTCATCGCTGGCCATTCGCCTGTTTCAAACGCTGTGCGCGCTGCCAAAACGGCCGCGTCGACATCGGCACCGTTGCCGCGTGCAATCTTGCCGATCACGTCACCTGTAGCTGGGTCCAGAGTGTCAAAAGTCTCGCCGGATTGGCTGTCTACCCATTGCCCGCCGATCAGTAACTTGTGGCTTTCCCGTGCGAGAAAAGCTGAAGCAGCGGCGTTAGGCTTAGGCGCGTTGGAGAGATCCATGTGTGTCACTTCTCTGTATTTTGAGCAGGAATATCGATACAATTTTCTTAGCTCAGAGGCAGAGTGGCTAGCCTCACTTTCGAGAAACCTCTTCGCTGAATGGATAAATGATCCGCGAATGGCGATGTTCCTTGGGGCGGGCGGGGGCTTAGTTGGCTTCGGAATTCCTGAACTGCCTGATGAACGCAGCGTGGTCCGGCAACACTTCCGCTTCCTGCCGCAAGCTCGCAGCCAGTTTGCGAATTCGCGCTGCAATTGCGTCGGGTTCTGCACGCGATGTCAGAGGATGAACCCGCTTGGGAAGCAGGTTTTGCCCGATCAACACCTGTGCCCATGATCCCAGTTGGAACAAGTGCCCGCCATCGATTGCAAGCTGCCCGTTTTCTTCCCAAAGTTGGAGCGTTTCCTTCAAGGAATCAGGAATTTGCATCGTTGCGCAGTGCTTCCAGAATTCAGAATCATCGCGCTGGTTGATTGTATAATGGGCGATAATCAGATCGCGGACTTGCTTCCATTCGCGCTCTGTTTGTGCGTTGAAACGATCCCTTAAGGCAGGGTCTGTCCCGCGCGAGGGGAATAGCTCGACTAAGCGCTCGATTGATGACTGGACGAGATGGATACTCGTCGATTCCAGCGGTTCGAGGAACCCCGCCGCAAGGCCTAAGGCGATCACATTGTGCGACCACGCCATTTTGCGCCTTCCCGTGCGAAAACGCAGAATGCGCGGCTGCGTTGTAACTTGGCCATCAATTGTTTCGAGCAGTCGTGCCTCTGCGTCTTCGTCGCTTGAAAAGTCGCTTGCATAGACATGGCCGTTGCCGATCCGGTTCTGAAGCGGGATTCGCCATTGCCAGCCAACCGGGTGCGCTATGGCGCGCGTTGTTGGCAGAATTTTTTCGGAGGTTGGTGTGCTTTGCACCACCACGGCTCTGTCAGACGGTAGCCAGTGGCTCCAATCTTCAAATGGCTGGTTGAGCGCGTCGCCCAGCAACAAGCTTCTAAAGCCAGAGCAGTCGATGAACAGCTCAGCTTCAAGGACCCGTCCGTCTTCAAGAGTAACGCCGGTCAGATCACCGGTCTCTGCATTTCTATTCGCAGATGCGACCATGCCTTCCACCCGTTTAACGCCGCGTTGCTCGCACAATCCTCGCAAAAACTGGCCATAGGCGATCGCATCAAAGTGATAGGCATGAGGCAAGAGTTGAGCGAGTTTGCCGGGACGATCGGTATCAATGCCGAAGCGCTGGAGATCGGTCGCAGCACGGCCCAGATAGAGTTCTTCAAAGCGAGGATAGTCTGGCAGGTCAGCCGCCTGCCCCATGCGCCACCAATGGTGCATCCGGACCACTGCATCCAGTTCCTGCCCGACCCGGCCAAAGGCATGGATATAGCTGTCCCCGGGTTTGCCCCAGCCTTCAAACTGGATTCCGGTTTTGAAGGTTGCCTGCGTTGCAGAAAGAAATTGCGCTTCATCAATGCCGCAAAACCGATTGAATTGGCGAATAGGGGGAATGGTCGCTTCACCGACACCGACGATCCCGACCGCTTCGCTTTCAACCAAAGTAATCTCAGTGGCGCTGCCGAGCACTCTGGAAAGCATTGCTGCGGCCATCCAGCCAGCGCTCCCGCCGCCCACAATTAGCAGTTTGGCGATGGGGTCAGGCGAGGGCGCAGTGAGGTCATTCATGCCGCTGCTTCCGCTAGCTCACCCAAGGCGCTGCGCAAGGGCTGCAAATGCTTTGCATAGGGCTTCCACGCATCAATACCTTTCCGGTTGAGCGGTGCGCGCACCTGTTCGCTGCTGGCGGTAGCAACCGGCGCGTCAGACAGGTGAAAATCGACCACTTCTTGTTCAAACGGGATATCCAAGGCTTCAAACAGGCTTTGTGCCTGTTGGTCGAAGTCGTCGACCAGCGCTTCATATTTGAGAAAATGAATGCGGTTCGGAACCTGCTTGCGCAGCGTATCGCATTGCCGCGTGTAGTCCTGATAGAAACGCGCGATATCGGTGAGATCGTTTGCGGCCGGATGGGCAGCTGCAAAAAGCACTTTGAAGTTGGACCAACAACAATCCATGGCGCCGCGCCGGATATCGATGACCAATGCCTGTGGCAGAATGCGCAGGATCAAAGGAAGATATCGCCAGTTCATATGCATCTTATCGACGAAATAGAGCGCATCGCTTTTCATTCTTTCGCGGGCGCGTGCCAGATACCACTGGCCCATCTGATTGCATGTCGCCTCGTCCAGGCTCGCGATAGACTGAGCAAGGGTTCCGCTTGCAGACTCGCGTTGGATCCGCTGCGCCATATGCGCGATGATTGGCAATTCGCCTAAGGCTTCGATCTGCGAATGACGGCTCAATATGCGCTCGACCATGGTAGAGCCTGAGCGCGGCATTCCAATCAGGAAAATAGGGGTGGGCGTGCCGGTTTGAGG
>WTKI01000190.1:25663-28550 GCA_011524425.1 Altererythrobacter sp.
GCGGCATTGATGGCTTCGATGTCCGCGTCGCTAAGTCCCTTGGCGTCCATGTCTGCAAGGCTCCACCATGCTTTGCCATGACACGGGTCCTGCTGGATCGCGTCCCGATAGGCTTGGATCGCGGCTTCGCGCTTGCCGGAAATCCGCAAAATATCGCCCAGCGCTCTCAGGGGTTCTGCGGATGAGGGGCTGAGCGCGATGACCTTGCGCGCGATTTCTTTTGCCTTTGCATAATTGCCGAGCTGGCTTTGTATCCGCGCGAAAATCTCTAACAGTTCCAAGTCATCAGGACGGTGTCGGAGCATTGGTTCAACGATCCGCTCTGCCTCTTTCAATCGGTCGCAAAGCAAGAGCGCGTTGGCATAGAGGATGCGCGCGCGCAGAAATGACGGCACGCGCGAGAGAACTTTTTCAAGCGCCAGCGCGGCTTGAAATGCATCACCTAGGCCGAGAGCTGCTTCCGCCAGCAAAGTGCATGCCGCCAGATCATCCGGTTGAGCGCGCAGATAGTCAGCCGCACGCTGGTGCGCTGTCTTGTGGTTTCTCGCGGCCAAATTCTGAGCGATCTCCTGCAGGGCAGGAACAGCCTCGCTCGCTTGCAAAGCTGCAATCGCCTCTCGTTCTGCTCTTTGCCTGGCTTCACTCATAGCCGAGAATTTTGCGAAGGCCCGGCGCTGCATATGCGACCATTTCCTTCTGGATTGCGCTCAATTCCTTAGGGAGCTTGGAAAAATCGCCACTCAGATTCTGCCGGGCAGTGCCGCTATTGGCAGGGTCTGCGCCCAGTCGGACGCGCTCGCGCCAATCCTCGGGCTGATGAAGTCCTGCTGCGCCAAACAAGGCGCTGAAATATGCCTCTGCGGCCTCGCTCTCGAGGTCCTTTACATGCGCGAGCAGTTCTTCATAGCGTACCAGATGAATGTCTGTGCCAAGCCACGCGACCGCATTATGCGTGTATGTGTCCTTAAGGCTCGGATTGCTGCCGGGAATGCCGAATATCACCATGCTGATAAGATCGCCGCCTGAAATCGGCGCTTTGCGCAGCATGTCCAGCTGACCGCTAAATCCGTCTGAAAGCAGGAACCGCGCTTTGGCGAGGACCCATGTGTGCGGGTCGCGCACCAGCAGGATTTTGCGCGCGACGCTGGTGGTGATGGCGGAAATGTCAGAGTGAAACAGGTGACCCCAGCTCAGCTTGGCAGGTGGCCCGTCAAAGGCCGCCAAATGTTCTTTGAGGTTTCCGTATTGAATGAAGTCCTGATCATATTGCTGATCAACCGGCACGAACATGCGGATGATATTGCGCAGCAAATGGCTGCCGGACTTTGGCACTGAGTTCAAAAACAAATGCTGCTTGAGCGGCTCTTGCTCAAACTGCGCTGCCAGCGCGTTAAGATCATCGGGTTTGAGGCTGATATTCGGCATAGTCAGGTGTCAGTGTAGACGCGAACGCAGTATATTCTCAATTCAAAGGCGCTGAAATCAATGGGGCGACTCTCAATATGAGCGCCGCCCCATCAAAATTGCGCTGACCGCTTAGAACTTCATAGTCGTGCGGATAAATCCGCGCCGACCAAGGAAGTCATATTGCGAGGCGCGCGGTGCAGAGCCAAATTCAGTCGTTAGACCAGAGACCTGCGGCGGCTCGGTATCAAAGATGTTCGAGACACCCAGTGTGATCTCGAACCTGTCATCAATCACCTGCGTGATTGATGCATTGTGATACCAGATCGCGTTTGTGAACGGTTGGACGCAATAGGTCTCGCCATACACAAACACCAGTGACGGCGTAGGATTACACAATGAACCGAAGTCATCGATGTAGTCTTCCGAACTGTCCGAGGCACCGATAACAGTCACACCGTAGAGCACGGTCGTGTTGTCGATTTCCCAGGTTGCCGTCATCTGGCCCGTGAACTTGGGATCACCGACATCGCCGTTCAGATCCGCATCAGGATCGTCAGGATCATCCGTGCCGAAAGTCAGCAGGATGTCTTCCGTCTGAAGCGTAGCCTGGCCCAGCAGCGACAATGTACCCAGCTTGCCAAGGTCCTGACGCACACGAAGTGTGAAGTCGAAACCCTTGTTGCTCTGTTCATCAATGTTGATGAATTGGCGGCGCAAATTGCTGATATTGCTGATATTCCCGTCTTGACCGCGCTCGAAGAACGAACAGAACGGATTGTTCGGGAAATCATCGGCATCATAGCAACCACGCACAATCTGGCTGGCTGCCAACTGCGCGATCTCGTCTTCCACCTGAATATCGAAATAGTCGATTGTGAAAGAGATGTCGGTGTTAGGCAGGAAGCTCAACCGCGGCGTCAGAATGACACTTGCCGTGAAAGCTTCCGACGTCTCCGGATCCAGCTGGCCAAGGCCGCCTGAACTGAAGATCGTCACGCCAATTCCCGCGCCGCTATGGTTCGGATCAATGCCGCCTGCTGGCCCGCCAAAGAATGACTGGTCAGCCTGACAGTTATTCGCAATCGTCTGAGTGATCGTCTGATCATCCAGACCTTGCTGCCACTGTACGCAAGGGTCGACATTGCGCTGAGACAATCCGCTCGTCTGACTGCCCAGGAACTGTTCGAACAAGGCTGGCGCCCGGTACGAAGTTCCGAATGTAGAGCGCAAGCGGAGCCAGTCTGTAACCTGCCAGTTGCCTGTCAGCTTATACGTCCAGTTGCCATTGCTGGAATCCGAACGCCCGTCCTCAGCTGTCGCAGAGACGTTGGTGATACGTGCTGCACCCGTCAGTTCCAGGTTCTGGAAGAGCGGCTTGTCTGCCAACACCGGCACGTTGATTTCTGTAAACGCTTCCTTGGTCACTGTGTGGCCGCGGGTAGGCGTTGAACCGAAATCGTTGGAGAACGCATTGTCGATA
>WTKI01000055.1 GCA_011524425.1 Altererythrobacter sp.
ACAGGATGGCGGACAACGCAGCGCTTCCATCGCGATTTCGAGCTGGTTGTCGAGCGTCCAACCGTCCACAGCATCGATTTCTTCCTGCAAAGTGCCCATTTCAGCCATTAAATCATCGAAATCGTCACGATCAGGATCGCCCATCAGGCCGGTGATTTCGTTAAAGCGGTCTACCTTATCCGCCACTTCGCGCGCGCCGTCTTTTACATTTTCCAGCACATTTTTGGTCGCATCGAGCTCAGGCTCTTGCGGGAGATAGCCGACGGTGATGTTTTCGCCTGGCCAGGCTTCGCCAGAAAAATCGCTATCAATCCCGGCCATAATCTTCATCAAAGTGGATTTGCCGGCTCCGTTCGGACCGACAATACCGATCTTAGCGCCTTGATAAAATTGAAGATTAATGTTCGAGAGCACCGGCTTTTGAGCTCCGGGGAAGCTCTTGGTCATGTTCTTCATGACAAAGGCATATTGCGCGGCCATGGGGCGTGTCCTTCACGTTCGAAAGTAGGGTAGAAAGCTTTGCAGGGCAGATAGGGGCAAGACCCGTTGAGAGCAAGCAAGCTCTACTCTTGTTTATAGCCCAAGCGTCGCGTTCCGCCCGCTCGTCTGAAAGTCGGTTCCCTTATAACTGTGTTAACTACGCGCAAGCTAGGAAGCGTCTGGATCGAAACGAGGAATCCTGTGTCAGGACAGATTTTGGGACTGTTTGTCCCGTCCATTACGCTAATACTCGCTGCGGCTTTTGCCGGGCTTTGGTTGCGCATGCGTAATGCACGGCACGTCCTTGCCTTTGCATGTGCCTATACGATCGTTGGTTTTGCATTTCTTGTATTCCATTACTTCGCATCGCCAGAAAATGTGCTGGCGATGGTTTCAGTGCATGTCAGCTATTCGGTAGCCGGGATCATTATGTTCTGGGGACTATACAAGCGTGCAGGCATGCACGCGCCTGTGCGGTTATTTGCCGCGATCCAAGTGATTACACTGATCTTTATTGCGACTTCGATTGCAGAAGATGACATGCGGCCCTGGCTCTATTCGGTGAATGTCGGTCATGGTTTGGTCTTTGCGCTAGCCGCGCGTGACCTGATGCAAGGCGGCATTCGCAACAGTATCGACAAAGTCATCATCTGGATCCTTGCGGTTTGCTCTGCCATGTTCTTGGCTCGGCCGGTTATGTCGATCATGATTACGCAGCGCATGACGGTCGAGGTTTATAAGAGCTCTGACTATTATGCCTTGCTGATGGTGTTTGTGGGCGTGCTGACGCTTTCGCTTGCTATGGCGATGGTGGCGGCGGTGTTGCAAGACCAGATGAGTATTGTCCGCGAGGATTCGGAAAATGACCATCTAACGGGGCTCAAATTGCGCCGGCCGTTTGAGCAAGCGGCTATGGATATGATCGACAAAGGCGGGCGTCAGAATACTCCGGTCAGTATGATTGTGGCGGACATTGACCATTTCAAGCAAGTCAATGACATCTGGGGACACCAAGCCGGTGACCGGGCCATTGTCGCGTTCGGAGAACTGATCCAGAAAATGGTTCGCGCCTGCGATGTATGCGGACGGATCGGCGGCGAGGAATTTTGCATCATGATATGGGATTGCGAGATTGAGCCGGCTGAGCGTCTGGCAGAGCGTATCCGCGAAGCTTTTGCCTCTCTGCCGCATGAAGGCATCAATGGAGATGTCCGTTTGACCGCAAGCTTCGGCGTTGCGACGGGCCGGTCTATGGAGGGCTTTGGCAAGCTCTTTGCTCGCGCTGATACATCGCTTTATCAAGCGAAGCACGCAGGGCGCAACCGGGTTCACGCTGATCGGCGCGAGCAGAAGCGAGAGCCGGAAGATGTGCCGGCGCTTCCCCCTGTTGAGGCGGCTTAGGCAGGAAAGCTTTTGCGCATTCGGCCGGGTACCAGCGCTGCCTGCAGACCCGCTCTCACAATCAGGAACAACACGAAACTGCCCCAGACAGCAGTGTTTCCTAGCGGCCATGTGAGCCACAGGGAAATCGCATATACGATCGCGGCGCCGGTCATCGAAAGCAGCATGGCGCGGGTCCAGCTTGCGCCGACAAACACCCCGTCGAACACAAAGCTCGCGACCCCTGCAAAGGGAATTATGACGAGCCAAAAGGCCTGAGCCTGTGCTTCGCGGGCAACGTCAGGCGTCGCTGCAAAGCTCGCTAGAACTGGATCAGCGAAAAGAGCAAAGGCAAGCGCCAGTAGAGCCGCTGCTGCCATTCCGCGCCAGAGGATCGCGCGAATATACGCGGTAAACCCTGCCCGGTCTTTTGCGCCCAGGCGCTCGCCATTCAAAACTTGCGCTGCATTTTCGAAACCGTCGAGGAGCAACGCGGTCAGAACAAACATTTGATAGAGGATGCCATTGGCTGCGAGCACGTCTGGCCCGCGCGCGGCAGAGAGGCGGGTAAGCACTGCCAACGCGAGCATAAGCACGACGGTGCGAAGGAACAAGTCGCGGTTTGTGCTCAAGAACGGTTTAATTGCGGTCCATTCAAGTACTGCACGATTGCTAAGTGCGCTAAGGATCCGGCTGGCAGCCGAACCTTTGAGCACTAAGGCGATCAGCACGGCAAGCTTTACATATTCTGCGGCAAAGCTTGACCAGCCAATCCCTGCGATACCCCAGCCAAGCTCAAGTGTAAGCAGATATCCCAGTCCTATGTTGAGGACATTGTACGCGACTTCAATCCACAGCACAGCTACCATTTGGCGACGACCAATCAGAAAGCCCATCAATGCCAGGTTGAGCATTACGCCCGGCGCGCTCCAGTACCGGATCACTGCATAAGTTCTTGCCGCTTCCAGCACTTCTCCTTGGGCGCCAAGCGCGCTGAGAAGGACAGGGAGCAATATCGGTTTTGCCAGCATCAAAATAACTGCAATCACAACGCCAATTGCAAGTCCGCGTGCCAGCAATTCTGCCTGTGCGCGCTCACCTTCGCGGGTTCCTGCTTGTGCGACCAGTCCGGTTGTCCCTGTCTTCAGGAAATTCATGACTGTAAATAGCACTGCGAACAGTCTCGCGCCGATATCCACGGCCCCTTGCGTGGGCGCATCTTCCAAACGGCCAACGATCCACATATCGCCCAGTCCGATCAGAGCTGTTGCGACATTCGTGAGCATGGCTGGCAGGGCGATCGCCCAAATTGCTCTGGTATCGAGCGGCGCGCCCGGCGCTGCGCTCTGCGTTTTAGTCAAGCGGGCTCCGCCTGATGCTCGCAATAAGCAGCCGCGCCAAGGCCGGCTAACCGGCCTAGCGTTACGGCGGTGCAAAGGCCCATCGCAGGAATGTAGCCCCAATGCGCGGGGCCTGACACGCTGCGTGCATTTCCGCCTCCAGCGAACAGACCGCCAATTGCTGTCCCATCAGTCCGGATGACCCGCGCTTCGCCGTCGATCTGCAGCCCGCCTTGCGTATGATAAAGCGCGCCTGTCACTTTCAAAGCTCGGAAGCTTGCTTGCGGCAATCGCTTTCCGGCCCAGTCCCGGCCAACGCTGTCAGGATTGCTTTCGCTTTTGGCCCGCTCAAGATCGGCAAAACTGCCAGCTAGTGCTGCGCTGGGCACATTCAGGACATCGGCTAGACTTTCCAGGCTATCCGCATGTTTCGGCGCGTTAAGCTGCTTCAGCTCTTTGATCTCGTTTGTGTAGAGACTGATCTCTTCGATCTTCTCATCATAGACCAACCAGACATAACCATCCGGCTGAGCCACAACTTGCAGCATCATTCCGGCAATGTCTTTGCTCTCATCGACAAAGCGTTCGCCCTGATTGTTGATCAAGATACCGCCTTCGATCAATGCGACCGGCGGAACGCTGATCCCTTGCGGGTCTGTCAGCATAGCGTAGCCTTGGTAGGACCCCATGTCGCCCACTGCTGCTCCGAGCTTTGCACCGAGGCGGATGCCGTCGCCATTGCAGCCTTCATGGCCGTTGTAACGCGCATGCGCGAGCTCTGGCATATGCTTAGCGACCATTTCTTCATTCGCAGCAAAACCGCCGCATGCCAGAACCAACGCGCCGCATCCGAATTCTTCAGAGCTGCCATCTGGTTGAGCGATCGTGAGGCCTGAAACCGCGCCAGTCTCGTCAGTGAAAATATCCGTCAGCTTGCAGCCAAGCATCACATCGACACCGTGATCGTCCAGCCGTCTGTGGAGCAAGCCGAGCAAGTCCTCGCCGCCATGTCCGGGCCACCCATGGACACGGTATCGCGAGTTTCCATAGGATGGCTTGAAGCCCAAATCGACTTCAAACGGAATCTCGCAGTGCTCCGTCAGCCAATCGACCGTCGGGCCGGAATTTTCAGCCAGCGCGCGGGCGATGACAGGATCCGTCTGGCCCTGCGTTTTTTCCATTATGTCATTGAAGAAGGTTTCAGCGCTGTCATCGAGTTCGGCGGCTTGCTGTGCCTTTGTACCAGCTGCCGCAATCATGCCTTGCGACATGGAAGTTGTGCCATAGGGATGCTCGTCCTGTTCGATCAGGAGAACTTCACTTCCCGATGCCTTGGCTGAAAGGGCCGCTGCGCAACCGCAAGCGCCGCCGCCAACAACGACGATTGGAATCGTATAATCGAAAGAGGAGCGGGCACGTGTCATGGTGCGCTCTTGCCAGAGCCAGCCGATGAGTTCCATCCCTTAGATGTTCACTAGGCAGTGATGTTAGGATTGGTTTGAAATCTGGTCGGGGAGACTGGATTCGAACCAGCGACCCCCTGTACCCAAAACATTGGAATATAATTATCAGGGATACTCATAAAATATCGCGACGATGGGTTTATACGTCATAAAATATTGCTTTATAT
>WTKI01000125.1 GCA_011524425.1 Altererythrobacter sp.
CCACCAGCTTCAAGCGAAGGTAATTCCACCAAGCCATATTCGCTTTTGTCGAGGCCGGGAAAGGTCTCTGGGCGGGGCAGAGCCAGCAGCTTTCCGTCCAGCTTGTAGGTCCACGCATGATAGGGGCAGACCAGCCGCTTGGCGCATTGCACCTCTTCGCCTTCCACGAGCCGGGTTCCCCTGTGCCGGCAGACATTAAGAAACACATGCGCCGTGCCTTCTGCATCGCGTGTGATGAGCAAGGGGCGACCGGTAGCGTCATGCGGGACGGACATACCCGGGTCAGGCAGAAGCGCCGAGGGGCACAGGACCTGCGGCAAGCGATCAAACAGCGCCGCCTTTTCGCGCGCGAAGTGTTCGGGGCAAGTGTATTCGCGCGCAGGCACTGTTGTGATGGTATCTGCGCGTTCTGCTCCGCCGGATTTCACTTGCTCGGCCAAAGCAATTTGCCCTGATGTCGGGCGTCTGCGGGTTTCTGTTAGCGCTTCATTCATCGCCAATTCCCAATCCTCTCATCCATGGCTAGTGTGTCAGAAATTTGAGGGATTAGGAAGGACGCTAGGGAATGGCTGAAGCTGAAGCGGCGCAAGAGCGCAATCTTTGGGGCGCGATCAAGCCTTACCTTGAGAAAGAGTCCTTAGCGGCGTTCTTTCTTGGGGTTTCTTCCGGGTTTCCCTTCGCGCTACTGGCAGCAACGCTGACGACCCGTTTGGCGCAGGATGGGATCGAGAAGTCCACTGTCACCGCTTTCACGCTGGCGTTCCTTGTCTACAATTTCAAATGGCTGTGGGCTTGGATTATCGACAGCGTGAGACTGCCTGTCATTGGCCGGCTTGGCATGCGGGTTTCATGGATGCTGGTAATCGGACTGGTGGTCATTGCAGCGACTATCAATCTAGCCATTGCTGATCCCAAACAGGATATTGTCTGGGTTGCAGTCTCAGCGGTCATGCTGGGCGCTGCGGGGGCAACTTTCGATATCATCATCGATGCTTATCGTATTGAGACGTTGAAGCCTTACCAATTGGGCGTTGGCTCTGGCATGAGCCAGTATGGATGGCGCATAGGCGCGGCAAGCGCAGGCGCGCTTGCTTTGGTTGTCGCTGCGCGAAGCGATTGGACCATGGCCTATGCTGTGTGTTCGATTTTTGCGCTGCCTGCGATGCTTACCGCGCTTATCCTAGGCGAGCCGCCGCGCCATAAGGTTCAAGCGGAAAGGACCAGTATTTCTGACAAAGCACGCGCCATTGCTGATCCCTTTATCGAATTCTTCAAGCGGAACGGCGCATGGCTCGTCCTGCTTTTCATTCTGGTGCACAAGATTGGCGATACCTTGGCCAACCTGACGTTCCGGCTGCTGTTTGATGATCTGGGCTACACCAATGATGAGATTGCGATCTACGACATTGGGGTCGGCTTCTGGGCACTGATTATCGGCGTTTTCGTAGGCGGCATAATCTACGCCAAACTGGGCCTGAAACGGTCTGTCCTGATCGCGCTGATCCTGATGGCGATATCCAATGTCAGCTTTGCCTGGCTTGCAGCGGTCGGCCACTCCAACCTTGGCATGGCTGCAGCCATCGGGTTTGAGAATTTCGCCAGCGGATATGGCGGAGTAGTTGTCGTGGCCTATTTCTCAGCGCTGTGTGATCTGCGCTTCACCGCCGCGCAATATGCTTTGATCAGCGCAGGGGCGAGCATTGTCGGGCGATTGCTGACGGGCACAACTGCCGGGTCACTGATCGAAGCGATGGGCTATGTGAACTTCTATCTGATGACGACAGTGCTCGCATTTCCGGGCATTATCTTGTTCTGGTGGATGATGCGTACAGGGCTGGTTGATCAGGCGATGGGGACAGCGGGCAAGGAACAGCCCGGATAGTCAATCCGGCACTTCGTCATTGAGCTTCAGGACTTCGCCCGCCAAGTAGAGCGAGCCCGCGATCAGCACGGGAAAATCGTCAGCGGGAAGATTGAGCAGCGCTTCCTCGACATTAATGGCAGCTCTTGCGTCAGGTCCGAAAGCGCTGGCCGGATGGCTATCATGGTTCGGGACCGGGACCACGGTGATCGTCCGGATACGGTCCCCAAGAGGTCCCGCGATCGAATTCGGATCCTTGTTGTCCAGCATTCCGATGATCAGGTGAACCGGACCGGAAAGTGCGTCCGCAATCGCTTCGCCAGCATTCGGGTTGTGTCCACCATCAAGCCAGACCGGACGGTTCGAAGTGAGCGCGGTTAGTGGTCCGGCACCAAGGTGCTGCATGCGTGCGGGCCAATGGGCTGAGAGCATTCCTTGCCCAATAGATTGCTCAGTCACTGCCAGCATGTCTTGCGAGCGAAGCATTGCGATTGCCAGTCCAGCATTTGTGAATTGGTGGGGGCCCTTCAGCTTAGGCGCCGGATAGCTGTATTCCTTCCGAACCTTGTGGTTGAAAAAAAGCCTGTCCGGGCCGGCATTGAAATCGTCACAATACCATTTTGAATTCTCACTAGTCGTCCCAAACTCGAAGAGGGGCGATCTTACTTTCGTGGCGACGGAGTGAATCGCTTCCCGAGCCTCGAGCGGATACATCTCGCCCAGAGTCACCAGCGGCACGCCTTTCTTGGCAATCCCTGCTTTCTCGAACGCGATGCGCGCCATCGGCTCTTGCGGTACGCCATCTTCCGGTGCGAGCAGGAACTTCTCATGGTCGAGCCCAAGCGCTGCGATCCCGCAGGCCGCCAGCACTTCGGGTTCCAGCACATTGGTCGCGTCCAAACGCCCGCCAAGCCCCACTTCGATGACGCAAGCATCGGCGGGTACGCGCGCGAATTCGACAAATGCAGCCGCAATGGTGACTTCGAAGAAGGAGCAGCCAAGCCCCTCGGCGGCGTCAAACACCTCTTCCAGCAGTTCAGCCAGGCGCGCATCCTCGATCAGCTTTCCTGCAACCCGAAATCGCTCATTATAGCGCACCAGATGCGGGCTGATGCTGACATGGACGCGGTAACCTTGCGCCTCCAGCATGGCGCGCAGGAAGGCACAGGTGGAGCCTTTGCCATTGGTCCCGGCCACATGAAATACGGGCGGCAGACGCTTATGCGGATCACCAAGCCGGGCAAGCAATTCGCGGATTGCATCGAGGCCCAGCGTATCGCGCTGGATGCTCATCGTGCTGAGGCGATCCAGCTGCGCTTGAACGCGCGGATCGTCAGAGCGGCCCATGTCTCTCATGGTGTTTGCGCCGCGAAGAGGTCAGGCAGCCTTGGCGGGCGACAGGTAATCGATCAGCTGCGCAATCTGCGATTTCAGCTCGCTGCGATGGACCACCATATCGACCATGCCGTGCTTGTGGAGATATTCGGCGCGCTGGAAACCTTCCGGCAGTTTCTCGCGGATCGTGTCCTGGATCACGCGCTGGCCTGCAAAACCGATCAAAGCATTCGGCTCGGCGATATGGATGTCTCCCAACATCGCATAGCTTGCCGTGACGCCGCCCGTGGTCGGGTCCGTCAGCACTACGATATAGGGCAGCCCAGCCTCTTTCAGCCGCCGCGTCATGACAGTTGCCTTGGGCATTTGCATGAGCGAGAGAATGCCTTCCTGCATGCGCGCACCGCCTGCTGCGGTCACCACGATGTAAGCGCATTTGCGCGCCAGCGCGCGCTCTGCCCCCTGACAAAACGCCGTACCCACGGCCATGCCCATAGAACCGCCCATGAAGCTGAAATCCTGCACGCCAACCACTGCGTCATGGCCTTCAATGGTTCCAGAGCCGACGCTGTACGCATCCTTGTGCGGGCTTTTTGCGCGGGCCTGTTTCAAGCGGTCTGTGTATTTCTTGGAGTCTTTGAACTTCAGCGGGTCTTCCTTGACCTCTGGCTGATCCAGCAGCTTGAAGCCTTCATCCAGAAGCAAAGCCAAGCGCTGATCGGCATTCAACCGCCCATGATTGCCGCAGCGCGGACAGACATAGAGATTTTCTGCATATTCCTGCTCAAACAGCATTTCCTGACAGGATTTGCATTTGACCCAGAGGTCCTTCTCTGTGCTGCGCTTTGGCAGCCAGCCGATGGAATTGCGGACGCGTGTGAACCAGTTCATGTATTTGTTCCTAGCGTGCGGAGCGAACCGCGTTTGCAAGAGCTGAAGTCAGCTCCTTTAGCTTGGCAGGCGCGTCTTTGCCAAATTCGCCGACCAGTTCGACCAGAGCTGAGCCGACAACGACGCCATCGGCCACTTTTGCAATCTCAGCCGCTTGTTCAGGCGTGCGGACACCAAAGCCCACTGCGACGGGCAGGTCAGTAGACTGCTTGATACGAGTGACGTTCTCTTCAATCGAGTCGATCGCGGCTTGCTGCTTGCCGGTGATCCCTGCGACGGAGACGTAATAGAGGAAGCCCTCTGATCCATCGATTACGGCAGGCAAGCGCACTGCATCAGTCGTGGGTGTGCTGAGGCGGATGGGTGCAATGCCAGCATGGCGCAGGGCAGGGCCAAGCTCGCCATCTTCTTCAGGAGGAATATCGACGCAGATCACGCCATCAACGCCAGCGTCCTTTGCAGCGCTTGCGAACCACTCTGACCCACGTCGGATCATCGGATTGGCATAGCCCATCAGGACAAGCGGAATGTCAGGGTGACGTTTGCGGAAGTCGGTTGCGATTGCGAGAACGTTTGCCGTGGTCGTACCTGCGCCGAGGCTGCGGAGATTCGCCAGCTGGATCGCAGGGCCATCGGCCATCGGGTCAGTGAAGGGCATGCCCAGCTCGATCACATCCGCGCCGCCTTCCACCAGCGCGTCGAGATTGGCAGCCGTATCGCCATCGCCTGCGGTGATGA
>WTKI01000298.1 GCA_011524425.1 Altererythrobacter sp.
GTGACAGCGACTTCATCGCCGACTTTGACCTTTGTGACATCGCCGCCGATGGCGACCACAGTGCCAGCACCTTCATGTCCTAGCACTACCGGGTTCTGATAAATCATCGCTGCAGCTTCGCGAACAAGCAAATCGGTATGACAAATGCCAACGCCTGCAATCTTCACGAGAATTTCATCGCGCGCGGGCTCCGCGATCTCGATTTCTTGGACCGTAAATTGATCCAAGCCAGGATACGCTACTGCTGCTTCGGCTTTCATGAAAATTCTCGCTCTTTCAATTGCAGGCTTACCGTCGATTTAAGCTGTGCTAGCAATTATCATGAGTGCTTTTCAGCCCCCGCAAATGATAGGGGCTTTTCATCATTCACGGTTGAGGCAACATGCAAGAATTTTCCCACTTTATTGACGGTCAAACTGTCACTGATCCGAACGGAAAGACGATGGAAACGAGCGCGCCTCATACAGGAGAGACGATCGCCCGCATTGTTCTTGGCGATAGCAAGATCGTCGATCAGGCAATCCAGTCCAACCTTGACGCATTGGAGCAATGGCGTTCGATGAACCCATTGGAACGGGGGCGAATCCTCAGCACGTTGGGCCGCAATTTGCGCGCGAATATCGCCGAGCTCTCACAAATGGAAATGGATCAGTCAGGAAAGACGCCCTCTCAAATCCCAGCCGAGTTGGAAGCTGCCGCACAATATTTCGAATATTACGGAGGTCTGGCCACTATCCAAGCCGGCGAAGTGGTAGAAACAGGACCGGGCTTTCATTCCTTTAGCAAGCGCGTTCCGTTCGGCGTTGTGGCTGTCATTACACCTTGGAACCTGCCGCTTAATCAATGCGCAAGAGCAATCGCGCCTGCACTGGCCATGGGCAATGTGGTCACTTGCAAACCCTCGGAATACACTTCGGGAACCGCATTGGAACTTGGCAGAATTGCAATTGAAAGTGGACTGCCAAAGGGCGTTTTGAATGTCGTCCTGGGAACCGGCGCTGAATGCGGAAGTGCGCTCGTTGCGCATCCCGATGTGCGCAAAATCTGTTTCACTGGCAGCGTGAGGGCCGGCAAGGAAATCGGAAAAGTCGCCGCCGAACGCATCATACCGCTCACTTTGGAGCTTGGCGGTAAATCAGCCAATATCATCTTTTCCGATGCTGATCTTGATCAAGCTATTCCCGCCTCGCTTTCAGCTTTCGCACTGAATGCAGGGCAAGTGTGCACAGCAGGAACCCGCCTGCTGGTCCAGCGCGATATCAAAGACAAAGTGGTTGAGCTCATGGTAGACGCCGCTAGCAAAGCCAAAGTGGGATCAGGTCCAGACGCTGCCGTCGGAGCGATCACTACACCTGATCAACTGCAGCGTGTCCATGACTACTTCGAGATTGCCAAACAGGATGGAGCCAAGTTGGAGCTAGGGGGCGAACCTCTAAATTCGGAAGTGGGCAGATATGCGCCTGTCACGATTTATTCCGATGTGACGGAAGACATGCGGATCGCGCAAGAAGAGGTGTTTGGCCCTGTCCTTGCGATCATGACTTTCGAGGACGAAGCAGAAGCCATCAGAATTGCAAACGGCACCAATTACGGTTTGGCCGCTGGCATCTGGACCAATGACCTGGGGCGCGCTCATCGTGTGGCTGATGGACTTGAAGCAGGCTATATCTCAGTCAACCACTACACACCGTCGATTTTTCTCCCCTTTGGCGGGTTCAAGCAAAGTGGATATGGGCGCGAAAAAGGGATCGAGGCTCTGCACCACTATTGTCAGACGAAAAGCGTAAATATCAAGATTTGATATGGACGTGCGGGGGCTGAAAAGGCTTTAGCTCCTCACCAGACGGCCCGGCCGAGCCCCGGTATCGTTGTCATTGTCGCGGATCATCACGCCATTGCAGTACGTGGCACGATAGCCGGTAACTGGCATCATAATGCGCGTGCCACCTGCTGGTAGGTCCTTGTAAGCGACAGGTGAAGCGACACTCAGGTTTTCATAATCAATGACGTTGATGTCTGCCCGCTTACCGACCTCGAGCGAGCCTCTGTCACTAAACCCGTACATATCGGCATTGCGCTTGGTCTGCTTATGGACGAGGAACTCGATCGGAAGTTTATCTCCCTTCTTGCGGTCGCGCGTCCAATAGCTCAGTTGAGTTGTCGGCATAGTCGCATCACAAATCAATGTGACATGGGCACCAGCATCACTCAAACCTGTTACGGTTTGCGGATTACGAAGCATCTCTTCAATGACTTCCAAACTTTCAGGCAAATCATCACGGCTGAAGGACGCAAAGTGCGAACCATCTCCCTGGACCGTGAAGTCATAAAGATATTCTAAAGCTGATACACCGGCTTTCTCAGCTAACGCACCGATCGATTCCGATTTATCCGCTTCCAGATCGATAGGGTTCTTAAGCGGATAGATTATCCCTGCATACTTTCTGAATAGAGCGGTAACATTCTCCATCGAACCCGGTGCTTCATGCGGCACCGGCGTCTCGCTCAAAAGCTTCTTTTTAACGTCAGGGTTACGCATTGCAGCAGCGCGCTCAGCCAATGGCAATTGTGCAAGCTTTTCCGTGTAAGTGGGGCAACGCATGAAAGCATGGTAAGAGCTCAGCCCGTGCAGATACCCGATAATACGAGAGGGCACCTGAGGATAAAGCTGTGCACCTTCGTCATTGGCTTGCTTCGTCTTTTCCAACATGTCGCGCCACAAATCTGGATAATAGTCGCGCGTTTCGACCAGTGTGAAGGTCAGCGGTCTGCCACTTTCAACTGAACATTTGCGCATCAGCTCCAGTTCGGCTTCTGGCGTACTGTGTTCGCCTCCTAGGGCCGCTAGCTCGCCTACGGCGCCTGCGGGAATAGCTTCAATGACTCCTTTACCGAGCTTCTTGAACCGCCGTGCGATCTCCAAAAGCTCTTCGTCGGCTGCAAATGTACCTGGCACAGGTTCGCCCCAAAGCGCGCGGTGCCCGATCGTACGAGAAGTCGAAAAGCCCACAGCGCCGGCATCGATGGCCTCTTCGACCAGGTCAGCGATCTTTTGGATCTCTTCCTCGGTCGCGTCCTCGTTCGTACGGCCACGCTCACCCATCGCGAAATAGCGCACAGCACCGTGCGCAATTTGTGCTCCGATATCGATCGCGAATTCGCGCGAAGCAATATAGTCCATATATTCCGGGAAGGTCTCCCATTTGCCCCATTCTATGCCTTCATAAAGCGCAGTCCCCGGGATATCCTCCACGCCTTCCATCAATTCAATCAGCGCTTTTTCTTCGCCACTGTGAACGGGAGCAAACCCCACTCCACAATTGCCCATAACGACTGTGGTCGTGCCATTATGCGATGAGGGCGCCATTTCGGTATCCCAGCTGACTTGTCCATCATAGTGCGTGTGCACATCAATCCAGCCGGGCGTCACTATATGACCTTCCGCATCGATTTCGTTCTCGGCCTCGCCGCCGATATTGGCACCAATTTCCTGGATCACTCCATCCTTGAAGGCGATGTCGCCGGTGAAAGGTGCACCGCCAAGCCCGTCATAAATGGTTCCGTTGCGGATGATTGTGTCGAACATGTCTTCAGCTCAATAGAGGTTGTTGCGATGTGTAAGAGTGAACTCAAGCTCGCGCGAGGTAGACAGTCTGCGGCTGCATATATTCCAGCAAGCCTTCCATCCCGTTCTCTACTCCCAAGCCGCTGTGCTTGTGGCCGCCAAAGGGGGTGTCCGGTCGCAGCATCAGATTTTGATTGATCCAGACGGTTCCAGTCTCAATTTGCCGCGCTATCTCGATCGCTTTGTCAGTGTCCTTTGACCAAACCGCGCCGGCCAAGCCGTATTCGCTGTCATTTGCACGATCGATCACTTCGTCGATTTCATCAAATTTCATCATTGGTAGGATTGGCCCAAAGGCTTCTTCCTGCACAACACGCGAATTTTCCGGCGGGTTGTCGACGATTGTGACCGGAACGAAGTAGCCGCCATTGTCCGGTATATCGGAGCCGGTGATCATTGTCAGACCAGAGTCTTTAGCATCGTCCAGTAAATTCATGACGCGCTCAAACTGGCGCTTGTTCTGGATCGGTCCTAGGTTCGTGCCCTGCTCCGCACCATCGCCAACTTTCGTGGCTTTGGCGATTGCAGCAAGCCGATCACGTAGATCGTCATAGATCGAATGATGCACGTAAAGTCGCTTGGTCGCGACGCAAATCTGCGCTGTATTGAAGAATGCACCGAAGAAAATCTTCTCGGCAACTTCATCCAGATCAACATCGGGCATGACGATTGCAGCATCATTGCCGCCCAGTTCCAATGTCACACGCTTTAAGTCTTTCGAAGCGGATTCCATCACTTTTTTGCCTGTGGCAGAGGAACCAGTGAACGAAATTTTGGCAAAGCCGGGGTGCGAAGTCATCATCGGCCCCAAGTCGTCCCCGCCAGTTATCACGTTAAACACGCCGGGAGGGAACGCTTCGCGGAACAACTCTCCCAGTCTCAGTGTGCAGAGCGGCGTAAACGGTGATGGCTTCAAGACTACTGTATTGCCGGCAATAAGCGCCGGTGCCACTTTCCACATCGACAGATTAACCGGGAAATTCCAAGGAGAAATCGCGCAAATTACGCCGAGCGGTACATAGCGCGTTTCTACAAATTGATGCTCAGAGTCTTCGACCACTTCAACAGGCGGGGTCATTTCTGCAACCGCCTTCATCCATGTGGCTGATCCATCTATCTCCATGAACGCCATATCCACCGGACGGCCTTGTTCTTGAGTAAA
>WTKI01000238.1 GCA_011524425.1 Altererythrobacter sp.
ATAATTTTCAGCCGCACATCGTTTGCGACAAATTCCGGCAAGTCCGATTTGATGAACTTGCGCATCAAGTTCATCAGGTCATCGACTTCCTCTTCATCGCGTTTCCAATTCTCCGATGAAAACGCATAGAGCGTCAGACATTCGATCCTGGTATCGCCAAGCCCGCGCACGAGGTTGCGGACTGCCTCCACGCCGCGTTGGTGTCCAACCGCACGCGGCATCGCGCGGCGTTTGGCCCAACGCCCATTGCCATCCATAATAATGGCGACATGCCGTGCGTGTTTGGGCGTGTCGCCCATTCGTTCCCTCCAGCGATCCCCGAAACCCCGACCGCCTTACTGCGTGAGGATTTCCTGAACTTTCTTCTCTACCGCCGCGTCCGTGTCAGCGACATGACTGTCCGTCATTTTCTGGACTTCATCCTCCAGCCGCTTGCGTTCGTCCTCGGAGATGTCCTTGGCTTTCTCGTCAGCTTTAAGCGATTCATTCGCATCGCGGCGCACATTACGGATCGCGATCTTGGCTTTCTCGCCATATTCGCCAGCCAGCTTGGCCAGCTCCTTGCGGCGTTCCTCGTTAAGGTCCGGCATCGGCAGACGAACCGTTTGGCCATCGGTCATAGGGTTAAGGCCGAGATTGGCTTTGGTAATGCCTTTCTCCACGGCGGAGACATTGGACTTGTCCCACACCTGCACGCTGAGCATGCGCGGTTCCGGCGCCGAAACGGTTGCGACCTGGCTCAAAGGCATCATTGCCCCGTAAACTTCGCACACCACCGGATCGAGCAGGCTGGTGTTAGCACGCCCTGTGCGCAGCCCCCCAAGATCACCTTTCAGCGACTCTACCGCGCCACCCATACGGCGCTCGATATCTGCCTTGTCGTATTGCGGCATGGCTTAGCTTTCCTCTTGTACGATTGTCTGAACGCCCTCGCCTGCGAGCACGCGAGCGACATTGCCTTTTTCACGAATAGAGAAGACCACTATCGGAATGTCATTCTCTCTGCAAAGCGCAACAGCTGCTGCGTCCATAACTTTGAGATTGTCTGACAAAACACGGTCATAAGAAATTGTCTCGAACCGAGTGGCTTCGGGGTCTTTCTTGGGGTCTGCGTTATACACTCCGTCAACGCTGGTACCCTTCAGCAAAGCGTCGCAGCTCATCTCTGCTGCTCGCAAGGCCGCGCCTGTATCGGTTGTAAAGAAGGGATTGCCCGTGCCGGCGGCAAAAATGACAATCCGTCCCTTCTGCAAATGCCGTTCCGCACGGCGGCGGATATAAGGTTCACATACCGAGGCCATGGGAATGGCAGACTGCACCCGTGTCTGAACGCCCAACTGCTCCAATGCGTTTTGCATCGCGAGCGCATTCATGACAGTCGCAAGCATGCCCATGTAATCGCCTGTTGTGCGATCCAGGCCCTTGGCAGCCCCTGCCACGCCGCGGAAAATATTGCCGCCGCCAATGACCAGACAAATTTCAAGCCCGGTATCTTTGGCAGCCTTCACTTCTTCAGCAAGCCGCGCGACATAAGCGGGATCGATGCCGTATTCCTGCTCTCCCATCAGTACTTCGCCGGATAGTTTGAGCAGTACGCGCTTAATCACTGGCATGGACATAGAGCAGGATTTTCCGTTTTCAGGCTTCAATTACGCAGGAAGCCTTAGCCTCCCTCGCCCCCTCACGCAAAGGGAAAGGCCGCCAAACTCAGGATGTAATGAAACCTCGATCAGGCAGGAGGTTTCTATGGGAATAGTAACAACCCTGAGCATCGCCAGCCCTAAGGGTGCCGCTCCTGCCGGTTAAGGCAGAACCCTAGTGCAATCCCAGTTACGACCCGGATCGACCATGGGCCCCGCGAGACGCGGAAGCGGCGTAATGTTCACGATAGATCGAAAGACATTCGCCGCTCAAACGGCCAGCATTTGGCTTGGGTTCCCGCAAATATTTTCACCTTTTGCGGGAACAAAAACGCCCCGACCCAATGGGCCGAGGCGCTTGAATTTTGCACTGTGAGAAGGTGTAGCTTTAGCCAGCGACGGCTGCTGCAACTTCAGCTGCAAAGTCAGCTTCTTCTTTCTCAATGCCTTCACCGAGCTGGAAGCGGACATAATCGACGAGCTTGATAGAGCCGCCATTGTCCTTGGCGGTCTTCGCCACAACATCTTCAACCGAAGATTTGTTATCCATGACAAACATCTGGCTAAGCAGCGCGTTTTCTTTCGCGAACTTCTTGATCGCACCTTCGACCATCTTTTCCTGCACGTTCTCTGGCTTGCCGCTTTCTGCAGCCTTTTCAGCTGCAATCGCGCGCTCACGCTCGATTACTTCAGGATCGAGGCCATCAGCGTTCAACGCCTGAGGGAACATCGATGCGATGTGCATTGCCAGCTGCTTGCCAAATGGCTCAAGTACGTCTGCACCAAGATCGCTTTCCAAAGCCACCAAAACGCCAATCTTGCCGAGGCCTTCAGCCGCTGCGTTGTGGACGTAAGAGACAACTGCGCCTTGTGATACTGCAACGCGCTTCATGCGGCGTACTTGCTGGTTTTCGCCAATGGTTGCGATATTGTCCGTTAGCTTGTCTGCAACGCTGCCGCCATCAGGGAAACCAGCAGCCTTGAGAGCTTCAACATCGTCTCCGTCGACGCCCAGAGCAACCTGCGTGGTTTTGCGGACAAAATCCTGGAACTGGTCGTTCTTAGCCACAAAGTCTGTTTCAGAGTTTACTTCAACGGCAACGCCATTGGTGCCTTCAACAGCGACCCCGACAAGGCCTTCTGCAGCGGTACGGCTGGACTTTTTCTGCGCAGTCGCAAGACCTTTTGCGCGCAAAGCATCAACTGCAGCTTCGATGTCGCCACCAGCCTCTGTCAGCGCTTTTTTTGCATCCATCATGCCCGCGCCTGTTTTTTCGCGCAGAGCCTTCACATCGGCGACGGTGAAATCAGCCATGAGAATTTCCTTCTTGAATTCATCGGCAGCACGCCAAACCATTTCCCGGCTTAGTGCTGCATTTACGGTTTTTGTGACGCGGCCATGACCGGCCGCGCCGCGTCGGGGGGATCAAGCGGCTGCGTCAGCTTCCGCCGGCGGCGCGTCCATTGCGCCAACATCTTCACCGCTATCAGCAACGGCACCGCCACGTCCGGAATTCGCAGCTGCTGCGATCGCATCGCAGTACATACGAACGGCACGGCTTGCATCGTCATTGCCCGGTACAGGGAATGCGATGCCGGTTGGATCAACATTGGTATCGAGCACTGCGATTACGGGGATGCCAAGAACCGCTGCTTCCTTGATCGCAAGATCTTCCTTGTTAGCGTCAATCACGAACATCACGTCCGGAATGCCGCCCATGTCGCGGATACCGCCGAGAGAAAGTTCAAGCTTCTCGCGCTTGCGAGTCAGTTGAAGCACTTCCTTCTTAGTGAAGCCGCTTGTGTCACCAGACAGTTGCTCTTCAAGAGTTTTGAGCAACTTGATTGACTGAGAGATCGTTTTCCAGTTTGTCAGCATACCGCCAAGCCAGCGGTGATTGACAAAATGCTGCCCGCTTGAGCGTGCTGCTTCCGCAATCGGTTCTTGCGCCTGACGCTTAGTGCCAACGAACAGAACCTTGCCGCCTGAACGAACAGTAGACTCAACAAAGTCCAGCGCGCGGGCAAAGAGCGGAACAGTCTGCGAAAGGTCGATAATGTGAACCCCGTTGCGGGCGCCGAAAATATACGGCTTCATGCGCGGGTTCCAGCGGTGGGTCTGGTGGCCGAAGTGTGCCCCGGCCTCAATCAATTGCTGCATCGTGACGGTAGGAGCCGCCATAGTAAAATTCCTTTCCGGTTATACCTCTGAAGAGCTGGAACCTGGTCAAGCGGCCTTTCGAAAGAACAGCCGCATCAGGCACCGGTATGTGTGCTCTCCATGTGAATTTACTGATTGGGATTGTTCGTTCGGAACGCACCGGTTTCAACCAGCGAGCGCGCCGATAGCGGGACTTTTTAGATAAATCCAGCCCTTTATCGTGCGCGGATGGCCGCAACCACGATTCCATTCATCGCAATTCCCGCTTGACAAGCAAGAACAAAACGTGAACATTGGCTTTCAACGGGGATCAAATCCCCAGTGCCCGTGTTTTCACCTAGTCCTCGCCAGACGTCAAGCCTGGGAAAGAGGCCGAGAAATAGGAAAAGAAAATGTTCGCATATGTAGTGGTCGCGCTGTTTGTTTTCACAGCTGTCTTGGTCGGGCTCTCCCTCGCGGACAGCGCCCTTCGTGCACGGTCCGCGTTTCAGCGTTTGAAGTTTGAGCGCCGCCAATCAGACATCAGCTGTGGCGATGTGGTTGTTACAGTGGTGCGTCCTGCGATCCAGCCACAGTCGACGGTCGTTGTTTTGCCGGCACGTGAACCAGCAGCTGCTATCCGCGCGCTTCGTCCTCTCGCCGCTGCCGCTTGATCCTGCCATAGCGATAAAGCGCGTAAGGCATCAGAGCCAAGTAAACGAGACAGACGCCTACCAGAGTCCACCAAGGTTCAAGCAGCAGAGCTGCAAAGACCAAGCCGCCTAAGGCAATCAATTCCAGCCTTACAGACCTATGCGGACGGATCGATCCCCAGCTCAAGGTCGCCATATTCGAAATCATCAAGAAAGCGATGAGTGCTATCCACATGGCGACATAAATCGGGTCACGAAAGAATTCGAACCCGGTTGTATTCCAAAGATAGAACGGAAGAAATGCCAATCCGGCACCCACCGGTGCTGGAACACCTGTCAGAAA
>WTKI01000351.1:0-2603 GCA_011524425.1 Altererythrobacter sp.
GACAGATTGTCACGGTCCAGCACGAAGCATGACGTTTATGGCAGCAATTGGGTCGAGAGCGGACGTTGCCGCCCGATCAGTCCAGCAAGCCTTTCAGCAATCCGCCCGCCTTGCCTAGCGGGTTCGCGCGGAAGTTTGCTTCCTCATTGCCGATATAGGAAAATATCCCGTCGAGCGCTTGCTCTGTCACGCTTTCGCCAAGCTTCTCGCTTGTCAGCCCCGCATCGCGCACCAGCGAATGGCGCTCGCCCAAATCATCAAGCTGGCCATAGGCGCCAAGGCTGTTCATCGCATCGTCGATCAACGGGCGCAGCTTGCCATGCAGCGTCTCGCCAGAGCTTTCGCGCAAATAGCGTGTCCCACCATCATTCTTGCCGATAATGCCGGGTGCATCGGAAAGCTCCAGCGCGCCAATGCTTTCGCGGAATATCGGCTTGGCCTCTCCGGCCGCAGCGCCAGCCGCATCGTTCACTGTGCGTGTCAGACCGGAAAGCGGATTGATCTTAGACTTGTTGCCGAACAAGCCGCCTAGCAAGCCGCCTCCCAAGTTGAGCCCCCCGATCAGAGGCAGTTTGATCCGGATGTCTTCGTCATCATAGAACGCGCCGGGCTGAGCCAGTTTATCGAGCGCGCTATCAGACGCTTTAGCGAGGAGGTCCGTCAGCCCTTGCGCTTGCGCAGGCGCTGCCAATGGCAGGACCAGCAAGCTTGCACCTGCGCCTGCTACAAAGCCCCTGCGACCGATCATTGGAATTCGCCTCATGCCCTCGCCTCCTCATCTGATGGACGGTAAGTCTTTCAGATAAGGAGGGTTTGTGCAAGTTTGCGCGGTTCAGTCGCGGGCTCTGTTTCGTGCAATCTGAAGCTCCACACGCTTAAGTTCGCGCAGGACCCGGTTGGTTTGCATGCTCGGCCAAAGCAGGAACTTCGTCATTGCGGACATCAGCAAGAGCGCGACAGAAGGCAGGCCCCAATGCAGAGCGGTTAGCGTGTCGGTCGCATTGAAGAATTGCACAGCGGCATAGACACTCGCAATGAACATGATGGTTTGCACAATCATCAAGAGCCATGTGACCCAGCCGAGCTGTCCGCCGAACAGGCCCCAGACCTGACTGAAATAGCCGGGCTCCTCGCCGATCTGCTTCAACAGGTCGCGCTCTTCCGCATCCAGTGCTTCATCGATCATCCGGTCGAGATCATCTGCTGTTGTGTTGGTCATGGGGTTTCTCCTTCAAGGATCTGACGCAATTTCTTGCGGGCGTTCATCAGGCGCGTTTTCACTGTGCCTGCAGGGATATCGAGCGCGACAGCGACTTCTGCGACGCTCAGCTCTTCAAAATGGAACAGCGCAATGGCTGCGCGATGGGGCGGATCAAGCGCGCGTATTGCTGCACGCAGCCGGTCATGATCAGCCGGTTCAACCGGCTCTGCAAATTCAGCGCGCGGTTCTTTGGCAAAGGCTGCTGCTAGCTTGCGCCGGCGTGTGCGCTTGCCAATCTCTCCGGCGCAGCTGCGCGAAGTGATGCGGTATGCCCAAGCCGGGAATGCCAGCGGCTCTTGCAGTTTGGGAAGCGAGCGCAAGATCGCATTCCAGCCAAGCTGCACAGCCTCTTCTGCAAGTTCCACATCCCCGGTCATCCGCCTAGCATGAGCCAGCAATTTGGGATGCCATCGCTGAGCCAGCCGGTCCAAGGCAGTCCGGCTGCCAGCTTGAGCGCTGGCAACCAGATAGGCATCGAGCGCGCGGGCTTTAGAGGTCGGCATGGGTTCATCCGCCATAGTCTTTTCCTGTCCATCATGCCTGTAAAGTGCATGGCACCGGAGCTTTGGTTCACACGGATAGCGGATTTTTTTGCATTCGCACCTTTGCGGTGCCAGATACGAGGTTGCAAAAGACAACTGAACGCAAAGGGAATTCGCACGATGCCACATATCAAGGCCAATGGGCTTGAGCTCTTTTATGACGAGCACGGCGCTGCTGATGCGCCGCCGATCCTGTTGGTGATGGGGCTTGGCGCACAGATGACCTTGTGGCCGCTGGAGCTTGTTGAAGCGCTTGCCTTGCGGGGCTTCAGGGTTATCCGGTTCGACAATCGCGATATCGGGCTCAGCCAGAAATTCGACGGAGTGAAAGCGCCCGGCGTTTTGCGCCAGCTGCTTTTCACACGCTTCGGATTGCCTCCCAAAGTGCCCTATTCATTAGCGGATATGGCCGATGATGCAGCAGGTGTATTGGACGCGCTGAACATTGAGCGCGCACATGTGGTTGGTGCGAGCATGGGCGGCATGATTGCCCAGCTTATGGCTGTGAACCATAGCGAGCGCTTGCACAGCCTCACATCTATTATGTCGACCACTGGCGACCCGAAACTTCCGCAAGCAGACAAGCCTGCGATTAAAGCGCTGACAGGGCCGCTCAAATCGCTCGACGAAGACTATTTGGTGAAACGCGGGATTGAAATTGCCTTGGCCATTGGCTCCCCCGGCTATCGGCCGGATCCAACGCGATTGGAACAACGGGTTCGCGAAGGCGTCAAGCGCAGCGTCTATCCGCAAGGTTTACCACGCCAACTGGCTGCGATCATTGATGATGGCGACAGGAC
>WTKI01000351.1:2703-4739 GCA_011524425.1 Altererythrobacter sp.
CGTTTGTGCGACCGGTCAAACGCACCCAGCTTGATTCGAATATTGCGCGGCTTGATTCGATTGATTCACAACCCCTGAATCATCCTTTTGCCCGCAAAAATTTTTTCGCAGATTCATTTTTGGGCTTGCGCAACTCAAAACCCTAGGATTGTCCACGCGTCGCGGTGTCTGACTGGGATAACACACCTCTTGTTTCAGCCATATCGTTACGTAAATTCGATATTAACCCCCTTGCGCCGGAGTCCGCTCTGATTCAGTATCTAGTGGTTGAAGCTGAGGGTTCACCCACTAGACCTAGTGATCCGGTTATGAGAGCACGCACTCTCGTACGGGGGGAGAGTCGGTCCGGCGGGCGTGCAAACCACAGTCTCACTGTGGGCAAAAGCGGGAAAACTATTCCTCCGCTGATGCTCAAAATTTGCTAGATGGGGCAGGCCTCATCGAGTCGAACACATCGGGAACACATGCCAGCGGGCATGGGTATGCCGAAAAGACAATTGAATGGGGCAAAAGAGACATGGAATTCAGGACTGGGGATGAGGCAGCAATGGGGCTGGAAACAGAAAGCGCAGAATCAGTGAGTGATGCGCCAAAGGCAAAATCCCGAAGTTCAAAGAAGACCTCTAAGGCGGTAACGATGGACAAGCAGGACAAAGGCTCTGACGAGCTGATCGCAGAAAAAGCTGGCGAAGCTTTGGCGGGCGCCGTGGCGCAAGCTGCGAAGGCTGCTGCGGAAGAAGGCGCGAAAAGCGACAGCAAGAAGATCAACCCCCGTCGTTTCACGATTGAAACCGATGATGCGCGCGATTCCAATCTGACAGAGTTCGGCAAGGAAACCTTGATCGACCGCTACCTGCTGCCCGGTGAAAGTTTCCAGGATCTGTTTGCGCGTGTAGCCGATGCCTATGCCGATGATCAGGATCACGCGCAGCGCCTCTATGACTATATCTCGAACCTGTGGTTCATGCCGGCAACGCCGGTGCTGTCTAATGGCGGAACCAGCCGCGGCCTGCCCATCAGCTGCTATCTCAATTCAGTTGAAGACAGCCTTGGCGGGATTGTCGGCACATGGAACGAGAATGTGTGGCTTGCTTCCAAAGGCGGCGGCATTGGCACCTATTGGGGCAATGTGCGCGGCATCGGAGAGCCTGTCGGCTTGAACGGCAAGACCAGCGGCATCATTCCATTCGTGCGCGTAATGGATTCGCTAACCCTCGCCATTTCGCAAGGCTCGCTGCGGCGTGGATCAGCTGCGTGCTATATCGATATCGACCACCCGGAAATCGAAGAGTTTCTGGAAATCCGCAAACCGTCTGGCGACTTCAACCGCAAGGCTCTGAACCTGCATCACGGTGTGCTGGTCACTGACGAGTTTATGGAAGCGGTACGCGAAGGTGCCGAGTTCGATCTCAAATCACCTAAGACGGGCGAAGTGCGCGGCACAGTTGATGCGCGCAGCCTGTTCCAGAAGCTGGTGGAAACCCGCCTTGCAACGGGCGAGCCTTACATTGTCTTTTCCGATACTGTGAACAAGATGATGCCGAAGCATCACCGCGACCTGGGCCTGAAGGTATCGACATCCAACCTCTGCAGCGAAATCACACTGCCAACTGGCATTGACCACTTGGGCAATGACCGTACGGCGGTATGCTGCCTGTCCTCGCTCAACCTTGAGAAATGGGAAGAGTGGAACGGCGACAAGACTTTCATCGAGGACGTCATGCGTTTCCTCGACAATGTGCTGCAGGATTATATCGACCGCGCCCCTGATGAAATGGCGCGCGCGAAATATTCTGCCAGCCGCGAACGGTCTGTCGGCCTTGGCGTGATGGGTTTCCACTCCTTCCTGCAGTCCAAGAATATCGGCTTTGAAAGCCCGATGGCCAAGGTCTGGAACCTGAAAATGTTCAAGCATATTCAGGGCAAGGCATCCGAGGCGTCCATGCTGCTCGCACAAGAGCGCGGCGCGTGCCCGGATGCAGAAGAGATGGGCGCTATGGAACGCTTCAGCTGCAAAATGGCGATTGCGCCCACTG
>WTKI01000124.1 GCA_011524425.1 Altererythrobacter sp.
CGGTGGGTATCCGCCATTTCTGGCTGCTTGGGCACCGTTCCTGTTGTTTTTCTTGGTCGGTGAAGCTGTTCTGATCCGCACTGAAGAATGATCGACAATAGCTCTCAGTGGTCGTTGCGTCTCGCGCACCCTGAAGACGCTGAGCTTATGCCTGCTATCGAAACAGCCGCGGCCATTGCGTTTTCAGATGATCCGGACTTGCAAGACCTAGACCTCGACGATCCGTGGGAACCGCCAAAGCTTCGCTCCATGATCCGCAAAGGGCACTGCCTTGTCGCTCATGTCGGCGAAACTATGGCAGGCTTTCTAGCGAGCCAACCATTCCAGCGAGAACTGCACATCTGGGAAATGGATGTGCTCCCAAAATTTCAAAAGCGCGGAATCGGCGCGGGCCTTGTTCGCGCATGCTTGGTCGATGCACGCAATTCCGGCTTTCATGCAGTAACGCTGACCACCTTTCGCGACTTGCCCTGGAATGCGCCCTTCTACGCAAGGCTCGGCTTTGAGGAAGTCACTGCGCTCGATGCACATCCCCGTCTTGCGAGCGAACTCGCGCTTGAAGCCGATGACGGCCTACCCGCGGAACGCCGCTGCGCAATGATCTGCTTCCTGGATTAACTCGGGACGACCTAGCGAGAGCGCGACACCATTGTGCTACGCGCAATCTTGCCGATGAGAGACCACATCCCAGGATGGTTTGCCCCATCATAAGTAGACGCGGCGCCAAGCTGACTGCGCAAGCGCCGATGGGCTTCAGGCAGATCGTGATAAGGCATGGAAGGCATTAAATGATGCAAGGCATGGTAACGCAAACCAACCGGCGCCCATATCTCTGCTGCGATACCGGGCGGCGGAACATTCACACTGTCGAGGAACTGCGCGGTCACAGTCATAGGCTCACCTTCATTCTCCCACAAATGTGCAACCAGAGTGCGCAGCTGATTGAGAACAGCGGTCAAAGAAAGAATCGCTAAAGCTATCAGCAATGGCCTCCATCCAAGCATCTGAGTGCTTGCGATCAAGGCCCAGGCCCAAACCATTCCACCAAGCTCTTGCCAAAACACTCGGGAACGAAACTTGTCTTCTGGGGGCTTGCGGCGAAAATCCGGGTTGATCGAAAGAGAGGAAGCCCGCGCCCAAACCAGACCGCGAATGGGAGGAATGATCGCTCCCAATGGCACTAACACCGCGAAACGCAGCATCAGGGCGATGGGAGCCAATAAAGCAATTAGGACAAACGCCGGAAGCGACCATGGCTTCATCAGCGCTAAGGGCAAATATTCTGGGTCTTCGACTGTGCCATATTGTGTACGCTTATGATGAAGAGTGTGCACGCCTTCGTACATGAAGCTCGGCGTTAGAAGCGGAATGCCGATAAGCAGGTTCCAACCCAGACGAAACCCGGGCAGAGCATCACGATGAATGTGCGTGAGTTCATGGATAAACATGAGTGCACGATAGAAGGCAAGCGCCGCAACCAGCCCGCTCATGGCGGCAAGTGGCCAAGATTGCGTCAGGATTGCAAAAGCCAGACCTGCATGACCGATACCGGAGGAGATCAGTAAGTCTGGCCAATAGATAACGCTTCTTGCTTCGCCCAAATCTTTCACTGCATCGCGGGCAGCAAACAGCATATCCTTGTCATCGCTCGACAAGAAGTCGCGCCGCGAGGCCTTCGGCGTTTGCGCCTGATCGGCAGGGTCCAAAATACGAGATGCAGTCATATAAAGTGTTTCTGTGCCGGCTCTTAGCCTAACTAGCCAGCTAAGGACAAACTCGGTTTTTCAAAGAGAGTAATCGGTTGCATTGCTTGACTTGAAGCGATTTGCATACTCAGAGCTAATGCAGCCTGAATAGAAGAGTTGGGACGGGGTCTATACGTGAACGATGCGCAAATAATCATCGAGGCAGTCTCTGGCAAGCAAGGTCGCGCCCGGTTTGTCGACCTTGGACGTGCATTTGCCGCGCGTCTGGAAAACTCTGTGCCGCAATTGCGCAGCGAGCAACTGGAGTTAGTCAATCCGGATAAGAATCCATTTTTCGGCCACGCGCGCGTACAGCTTTTCATTGCAAAACATGCTGGCCGGGAAGTCGGCCGGATCTCTGCCCATGTCGACGAACTGGCTCTAAAAATGCCTGCCGATCAAGGTTTTGGACCGGGAACCGGCAATTTCGGCTATTTCGATGCAGAGAATGAAACCGTCGCGCATGCGCTCCTCGCTGCAGCCGAAGACTGGCTACGCAAAGAAGGGATGACTAGGGCGCTTGGCCCGATCTCCCTTTCTATATGGGAAGAGCCAGGCTTGCTTGTGAAAGGGCAGGATCACGCTCCGATGATTATGATGGGGCATCATCCAGCCAGTTATCAAGGCTGGATGGAAAGCGCAGGCTACACCAAAGCGAAGTCGCTGCTGACTTACGATCTGGATGTCAGCCACGATTTCCCGCCCTTGATCCGGCGAATTGTTAAATCAGGGAAACGCAACGAGCGGATTAGCGTAAGGCAGGTGCGCAAAAAGGATTGGGATAGCGAAGTCGAGATTATTCTCACGATCCTAAATGATGCATGGTCAAGCAATTGGGGTTTTGTCCCTTTTACGCCGGCTGAAATTGCCTATGCTGGCAAGAAACTGCGCCCAATTATTCATGAGCGCCTGAACATGATTGCGGAAGTTGATGGCAAGCCCATGGCATTCATGCTCACTTTCCCAGACATGAACCACGTCCTCAAAAAAATTGACGGTAAGCTATTTCCATTTGGGTGGTTTCACCTGCTCAAATGGATGCGCAATCCCATTGAATCAGGGATGCGGGTTCCCTTGATGGGCGTCATGAAGGAGCTTCACAATTCACGTCTGGCAAGCCAATTGGCGTTCATGATGATCAGCGAGATACGGACCAATGCGGCAGAAACTTATGGCAGCAAGCGTGGTGAAATCGGCTGGATCCTGGACGATAACGCGGGAATGATGGCCATAGCGGACGCGATCGAAAGCAAAGTTAATCGCGATTATTGGGTGTTTGAAAAAACTCTTTGAAAGGCTCCAGGTGTGAGACCAAGTCGGATGAAGGGGCCAATCGAAAAAGGCCTCCGCTCTCTTGTGAAGAGCGAAGGCCTTCGGGATCGTATCACCAACCGCTTGGACGGGAGGGGGGTCTCGGCGGTGACAAGAAAGAAATGCCCAAACAAAAATACGGTTCCCGCTTAAAACATCTTTTTTGAAACTTTTTGCTCAACCTAGGAGTTTCCCTGAGTAGAAGATGGAATAACCGGCTGCCACGCACCTGTTTCGACAGGCTCAAAGAACAAATTGGATGGGAAACAGACTATGTCATTGAGTGCTCAAGTCGCAGCTCATTTGCCCTATTTGCGGCGCTATGCGCGTGCCCTGACAGGTTCTCAGGCAGCTGGAGATGCCTATGTGCGTGCAACCCTTGAAGCGGCACTTGCCGACAGTGATTTGAGACAGACTTTGGAAGGCGGGCGCGTGGCGCTCTATCGTGCCTTCAATGATGTATGGTCATCTGCCTACCTCGATATTGATCCCGAAAAGAGCAATGACAGTGATGTAAGTACTGCAGGCGCTAAACTGGGTTCAGTTACGCCGCTTAATCGACAAGCGCTTTTGCTGACTACGCTGGAAGATTTCACCACCGTGCAAACGGCTGAGATTATGGATCTATCTGCTGAAGCAGTAAATTCTTTAGTCGAAGAGGCCATCGCCGAAATTGATCGTGAGGCAGCAACCAGCGTTCTGATTATTGAAGACGAACCGCTTATTTCCATGCAGCTTGAGGATTTGGTGACTTCGCTTGGTCATGAAATCTGCGGAACGGCCGCAACGCGCACTCAAGCCCGCGAAGTGGTCACGGAAAAGACACCTGGCCTTGTACTTGCTGACATTCAATTGGCTGACGGTTCGTCCGGGATCGATGCAGTTGAAGATATTCTGGCTATAAGCAGCGTTCCGGTCATTTTTATTACCGCTTACCCCGAGCGCTTGCTAACCGGGGATCGGCCGGAACCAACCTACCTGATTACCAAGCCGTTTGAAGAGCGGACAGTGCGCGCCGCGATAAGCCAAGCGCTGTTTTTCGGTCATAGCAATGAGATCTGACGCCAGCTGGGTGTCACGCAGATTGCTACGGCGCGCCTGAACGCAACTGGAATTCTCCACGCGTACGGACAGGGACACGCAGAGTGCAGGTTACTCCTGCTTCATGAAACTGCAGGTCAACTGGATGGCGTAATTCATGCGCTACAATTTTTTCGATTAGATCAGTACCAAATCCCGGCTTTCGATGTTCAGGTACAGACGGACCATCGCGCTCAACCCATTCAACGATTGCCAGGTTTTCAGCCGCGAGTTCCCAGTTTACTGCAACCTTTCCGTGCGCTGTGCTCAGCGCGCCATATTTTGCGGCATTCGTGGCAAGCTCGTGGATTGCAAGGCCCAGCGACAACGCATCATTCGGCGCTAGTTCAACTGAGGGTCCATTCAAGCTTACCGCCGCGCCTTCAGCACTCGTGTAAGGCGCAACCTCAGCTTCAATTACAGAACTGATAGGTGTGGTTCCCCATTCCGAGTTCGTAAGAAGCGCATGGGTAGCCGAAATCGCGCGAATACGTCCTTCCAAACCGTCAGCAAATTCATCGATGTCATCCGTCCGACGACGCGTGAGCGAAATGATTGAGAGAACATTAGCAAGCGTATTTTTGACCCGGTGATTGAGCT
>WTKI01000320.1:0-2406 GCA_011524425.1 Altererythrobacter sp.
CGCCGTCAAAAAATGGCAATTCCCAGTTCGCCGCGAATTTCCAGTCACGCTGCTGCTCGTCCTGCAAAGCCGCATTGCCACCAGTGATCAAAGCAACCAGTACGCTTTCGCCGGTCACGAAATCGAAGACCGGAACATTGAGCGTTTCAATCTCAGGACTGCCCAATTCCGTCAAGCTCGGCGCAACCTGAGTTAGAATGTAAGTAGCTGATAATGTGAGATTATCAAATGGGCTCCACGTCACACCTGCACTAGCATCTGTTAAAGTGCCAAAGTCCGACAGTTCTTCAATACCGCCACTAAAGTTCAAAGTGACATCGCCAAATGCGCCCCAAGCGCCGCCGCGGTCGGCGACCGGAATTGCGACATTCGCGCCTGCTTCAAGCCGCGTACGATCGAGCTTGGCATCGCTCAAGCTTCGCGTATCTGTGCTTTCGATTTGCAGCCAGTCGAAACCAATATCAAACGTGGTTGAGACTTCACCTGCAGGCAATTGCAATGGGTTACCAATCAAAGTGACCTGATTATCAGAACGCAGCGTCTTGTTTGTTGAGGTCTCAAAGCCTGCGTCTGCATTTGTCGGCAAGGCTCCGTCCAACGACAGGTTCCCTAATGCAGCTGCATCCAATAACGCTTGGGTGTCGAAAAACTGATCGATCTGCGTTGTTGTATCGGTTGCGGTACCGTTTGACGTCGCGGTCATCTGCCACCCGCCAACTCTGCGAGAATGTGTCAGACCGAATGAAAAGGTGTCGATGTCGGTGCGGCGCTCCAACGGCGTATCTTCGCCAAACGTGCGGAATTGCTCTACGCCAAGACCATCAACCAGAGTTACTGAATTCAAGCCTGATAGGCTGCGGATCTCTTCACGCTCGTAAGTTCCGTTGAGTGTTAGCAAGCTGCCATTTTCGGGATTCGCCTTTGTCCAATTGAGCGTCGCTTCAATTTCGAGGTCATCGGCGACAAGGCTGCGGAACTGGGCCGGATTTGGATCGCCGGGTACTTGGCTGACAGTACCGTCTGTTTGCGCAACGCCGCGCTCAAACTCAGTCAATGTGGTGCGGTCTGTAACTTCTGCGTTAAAGTTCAACCGCTTCCCTTGGTCGAACTTCAGATAGGTGAACTCCGTTTCTCGTGAGGCATATCCGCCTTCGGATGGACCTTCCCACTCCAATTCGATCTCGCGGCTGTTGTAATTGTCCTTGAGGATCAGATTGACGACGCGGCGATCAGGTGGAAACCCGAAGCGCTGCGCAACTTCCTCCGGCAAGACTTCGACTTTCCGGATTGCTTCTGGAGGATAGGACCTGAGCTCTCTGAAGCTGCTAATCCTTAGGCCATTCACTAGGATAGCTGGTGCGCCGCCACCCCCGCGCCCCCGCGAAGAACCTGTTTGCGGAGCAATCACTGCCAAAAGTTCCGTCAGCGAATTGGCGCCGATGCCTTCAATATCTGCTTCGTCCAGTTCCAGAACGGGGGCTTGCTCGACCTGAAGCTGCCCGCGCAATCGCTCACCGCGGACAATGATCGTGCTGCCTTCAGGCGAATCTATGCTGGCTGGCTGCTCATCTGCCGTAGCAGCGGCAAGCATGGACAAGGGAGAAGCTAAGGCTGGCGCCGGATTGGCCACAGACAAAAAGGCCAGCACACAAGTGCTTGCATATAGAATATGGGGGGACTTCATAGGCGCAGCAATTGACCAGATATTTCTGGCGGACAACCTCCTGAATTGTAATAATTTGCAACAGAACCGGTGCGAATCTCAATGGATCACAACACGCATTGGTTCCTGCCTGAATGCTCGAGGCTTCCCTTTTCCAACACACAAGGCTATTGGCCCCTCCGATAACCACGGTTGAACACGTAGATAAGGAATTACATGGCCAAAGAAGAACTCCTCGAAATGCGCGGCAAGGTGGTCGAATTGCTGCCTAACGCGATGTTCCGGGTCGAGCTCGAAAACGGCCATGAGGTGCTTGGGCACACGGCCGGCAAGATGCGCAAGAACCGCATTCGCGTGCTGGTTGGCGACGAAGTCCTGTGCGAGCTTACCCCTTATGACCTCACTAAGGCGCGGATCACATACCGGTTTATGCCCGGTCGCGGCGGTCCCGGGCAAAATGCCTCTCAGGGTCCTGGCCCGTCCTAAGCGCGCTGCTCTGGGATGAGCGCGGCTTCTCTTATTCTGGCATCTGCTTCCCCGCGTCGGCGAGAGCTGATCGCGCGTTTAGGGCTGGAACCTTCTGGCGTAATTCCTGCTGATATCGATGAGAGTCCGATAAAAGGCGAATTGCCGCGTGATTATGCCACACGCATGGCGCGCGAGAAGGCGTTAGTGGTCAAAGCCGATGACCATGTCTTGGCAGGCGATACCGTTGTTGCTGTTGGCCGCCGGATACTCCCCAA
>WTKI01000320.1:2506-4724 GCA_011524425.1 Altererythrobacter sp.
GCTGAGCGGGGAATTGGCGAACACCGAGCCCTTTTGACCATTGATGGGGAAGTCCGCGCATCCAAGACCTATTGGCCGGGAGAACTTTTTGCAGGACAATGCGACGAAGCAAAACTCACTTCAAAACCGAGCGGTTCGCGGCGCGGTTTGGCCAATACTTCTTCAGGACAAGAGGTATTGGTCGATCACCTCCCAGACGGATGCAACGAGGGACAGAGTTTTCCCATCACGATAACCCGTGCGCCCGTTGCCGAACGAGGACGGTTTAAGAAGGCCCAGGGGCGCTTTCTCCAAGAGCCAGCGCAGGGCCCGACCAGCTGGCTTTACAACGCGAAAGATGTCGGACGATTTGCCAGTGGCTGCTGGGAAGACATCTGGTATGCAGCGTCTTCGGGCGAAGTTGAATTCGACGGCGGCTCGCTTGTCTTTAGTGTAACCCCCGCGATGACACTCATTGACGTGGATGGGATGGGGCCGCCCAAACAACTCGCGCTCGCTGCCGTGGCATTCATTGCTCGGTGGATCCCGCTATTTGAACTGGGCGGTTCGATCGGGATCGATTTTCCAACAATCGAAGCGAAGGCCGATCGCAAAGCGGTGGACGCCGCGCTTGACCAAGCCCTCGCCGATTACCCGCATGAGCGCACTGCGATGAACGGGTTCGGCTTTGTCCAGATCGTGGCTCGTCTTGAAGGTCCATCGCTGCTCCATCGCTTTGCCTCGTCGCGCGTAGGTATGTGCGCGAGGATGGCGTTACGTCAGGCAGAGTTGGCACAAGGCAGTGGCAGCGTCTTGCTTCTCACCATTCACCCCGCGCTCAAGCCAAAACTCAAAGACGAATGGGTCGACGAGCTCGCGCGGCGTACTGGCAAGCAAGTGCGGATAGAAATCGATCCCGGTATTGCACTCGAAGCGCCGCAGGGTCAGATTGTAGAGCAATGACCAATACCAAACCCTGCCCTATTTGTGGGAAACCACGTGTGGAGGAATTCACGCCGTTCTGTTCCAGCCGCTGCAAAGACCGCGATCTGGCGCAGTGGTTTGGCGATGGTTATGCGGTTCCAGGCAGACCTGCCAGTCCGGAAGAAATCGCTGGCGAAATCGTGCGCGAGGAACGCGACTGAAATTCCCGCCAATTGGCACTTGCCAAAGCGCGCCCGTCACGCCATAGGGCGGCGCTCCATTCGCTCCACGGTGTTATTCGATACCGTAGCAGATGCGATGCCTCGGTAGCTCAGTTGGTAGAGCATACGACTGAAAATCGTAGTGTCGGTGGTTCGATCCCGCCCCGAGGCACCACCCTTCCCCAAGCTGGCTTAGATAGCCTGCAATCATTGCAAGTCGCACCCTTTGCGACTATGACACTCCTATCGCCCCGGTGGCCGCGACGCATGCCTGCATCGCATCGCCGGGGCGGCGTGTTTTTAACAAGCACGGCACCACAACAGACCAAGAAAGCAGTCCGCCCATGTCCCGTCGTCGCCAAATCTACGAAGGCAAGGCCAAAATCCTTTATGAAGGCCCGGAACCCGGCACGATCATCCAATATTTCAAGGATGATGCGACCGCGTTCAATGCCGAAAAGAAAGGCACGATTAACGGCAAGGGCGTGATCAATAACCGCATTTCCGAAGCGGTTTTCACGCGTCTATCGCATATTGGTATCCCGACGCATTTCATTCGCCGTTTGAACATGCGCGAGCAATTGGTGCGGCAATGCGAGATTATTCCGATTGAAGTGATTGTGCGCAATGTTGCGGCCGGTTCCATTTGCAAACGTCTTGGGCTGACCGAAGGCGATCCCTTGCCGCACACTCTGATTGAGTATTGCTACAAGGATGATGCGCTGGGCGACCCGCTGGTCGGCGAGGAGCATATCGCATGCTTCAATTGGGCAAGCCATGAAGAGATGCAGGACATTGCCAGCATGGCGATCCGCATCAATGATTTCATGTGCGGCATGTTTGCCGGGGTGAACATTCGCTTGATCGATTTTAAGCTGGAATTCGGCCGTATTTTTGACGGCGATTTCAGCCGCGTAATCCTGGCCGATGAAATTAGTCCCGATGGCTGCCGGCTTTGGGATATGACTTCTGGCGAAAAGCTCGACAAAGACCGCTTCCGGCGTGATCTGGGCGGCGAAGAGGATGCCTATCGCGAAGTTGCACGGCGCTTGGGCTTGCTCAATGAAGACAATACTCCTGGCGAGGTGTTTGAC
>WTKI01000429.1 GCA_011524425.1 Altererythrobacter sp.
GGACAAGCGCTTCGACTTCGGCTTCTGAAAAGTCAGTTGATCGAACAATCATTCGGCCAGTAACTGGATCAGTCGCCGGTAAGGATACGATCTACCAATTCCTTCACTGTCGGCGTGAAGTTGTTCGAATAGAACGGGTCCTGTTTGAAGCGGTAGGCCGCATGACCGGCAAACATCAGATTATCGTCTGGCGAGCCGCCATGGGCGATGTCCTGCAAAGTTTTCTGAATGCAGAAGCTGCGCGGGTCGGCCAAACGGCCGGTTGTGTAATCATCATGATCTTTCCAGCTGGAAAAACCGCAATGGGACAGGCACCCCATGCAGTCTTGCTGATCCTTGCGGATTTCGTCCCTGCTATCGGGAGTCACAAAAACAGCAGTGCCATCGGGTGTTTTCAGCGCTTCTGTAAAGCCCTGCGCCATCCAGCCATTCGCCTTCTGCTTGTCCTCTGGCTTAACCCACATGGACTTGGCTTTGCCGCTATCTGCAAGAGGCTCTGTTCCCTCTTCTTCATTGCGCTTGAAAACCGGTATCTGACGGTCGCTACGATGCATCAGGTCATAAAGAAACGGGGTCTTCACAGCACTTGAATAAAAGCCTGTTGGCGAGAACTTGTGCAGAAGCACGTCCCCTTCATCGAGAGTGCGGAGCTTCTCTTTCCATTCCTGCGGAATGGGGCTTTCATGCGTCAGCAAAGGCCGCGTTCCGAACTGAAAAGCAATCTTGCCAAGCTCCGGATTATCGATCCAGTCATTCCATTCGCGCAGGAACCAGACCCCGCCTGCCATGACGATTGGAACGTCTTCAGAGACCCCTTCCTTACGCATGGTCTCGCGGAGCGCTTTCACGCGCGGATAGGGATCTTCAGGAGCGCGCGGATCTTCCGCATTAGACAGCCCGTTATGTCCACCAGCAAGCCATGGATCCTCATAAACGACCGCTGCCATAAGGTCAGCGACCTTATGATAACTGCGTTTCCACAAGGCTCTGAACGCCCGGGCAGAACTGATGATGGGCAGATAATGTACATTGAACCGCGCTGCAATTTCTGCGAGCTTGTAAGGCATGCCAGCCCCGCACGTCACGCCGGTTACCATGCCTTTAGTGCGTTCCAGAACCCCTTCAAGAACGGCCTGTGCTCCGCCCATTTCCCATAGCACATTTATGTTGATCGCGCCTTGCCCATTAGCGATCTCATAGGCTTGCTGGACCTGCGCGACACCGCCATCGATGCCATATTGGATAAGCTGTTCGTGGCGCTCCCGGCGCGTGTCTTGAGGGTAAACCTGACGAATGACATTGCCATTCTCGTCATAGCTGTCTGCATTGACCGCGCTGACAGTTCCAATGCCACCAGCAGCTGCCCAAGCCCCCGAACTTGCGTGGTTGGTAGCAGAGACACCTTTACCGCCTTCTACCAGCGGCCAAACTTCCCGCCCCCCATAGACAATCGGGCTAAGTCCCTTGAACAAATTCTAACTCCTCTTTGGCAGCGCAAACGACCCGGTGCTGCCTATATGATGGCCCTTAACCACATCACGCCGCTTAGCGGAACCTTTTTTAGGTACCCCCTCCCCAGACTTGATGTCGGACGGGCTTAGTCTTTCTTCTTAAGCGCGCAAGCGGTGATCGAATTTGGCGTGGGTCTTGCCGGTTGCCTTTCAAAGCGCGCGAAATAGCCGCGAATGTCGGGCTTCTCGACAAACTCGATCATACGGTAGCCAACTGCTTGAAATTCGCAGGATAAAAGCAGAGGCGGGATGCCATGCTGATCAGTCGGCCGATTGGAGTCGACTACAATCACTTGGCCTCCTTCTGCCAAAGCAGGCCAAAGGCGGTGCAGGAATGCGTACGGCTCCGTCACTTCATGATACATGTGGACGAGAAAAATTCTGTCAAAGCTGTCATCGGGCAAACGCGGATCGTCTGTTTCGCCGAGCTTGATAGACACATTATCCAGACGCTCGCGCTCAACCCGTCGGCCAAGCCTGTCAAGCGCTTCGCGATCAATGTCCTGAGCAAGAACACGGCCATCAGCGCCGACACGTTCAGCAAGGCGAATAGTGTAGTATCCTTCCCCTGCCCCGATGTCTGCGACAGTCATGCCGGGGGAAATCGCCGCTAGATCCATGACTTTTTGCGCTTCGCCGCGGCTATCACGCGTATCTTCATTGGCAAACTCAGTTGCACCAAGTCCTGAAACCGGACGATCAGCGCGCGGAAATTCAAGCGAAGTGGCCGGGCGAGAACTGTCATCCGATGAAGGCTCGCAGGCCGAGAGAAGGCTTAAAGCCGACAAAGCAAAGACCCAATACCGTATCATTACTCGACGTCCTCCACGTCCACTTTCTCGCCAGTAACACGCTGAGCGAGCGCGGCGGAGATGTAAGGATCAAGTGCGCCATCAAGCACATCATCAGGCGAGCTGGACGTGACGCCCGTGCGCAGGTCTTTCACCATCTGGTATGGCTGCAACACGTATGAGCGGATCTGGTGCCCCCACCCGATCTCGCTTTTCTCCTGATATTCGCCGCTGGCCGCCGCTTCACGCTCTGCCATCTCGCGCTCAAATAGGCGCGCTTTAAGCATGTTCATTGCAGTAGCCCGGTTCTTGTGCTGGCTGCGGTCATTCTGGCTCGCAACGACAATCCCGGTCGGCTGGTGTGTGATACGCACAGCGGAATCGGTGGTGTTAACGTGCTGACCGCCTGCCCCTGATGCTCTGTAAGTATCGATCTTCAAGTCTGATGGATCAATCTCGACGTCAATGTCGTCATCAATCACAGGATAGACCCAGACAGAGCTGAACGAGGTATGGCGCCGCGCTGAACTGTCATACGGACTAATCCTGACAAGACGGTGCACGCCGCTTTCCGTTTTGGCATAACCGTAAGCGTTTTCGCCTTTAAGCAATAATGTCGCGGATTTGATCCCCGCTTGCTCGCCAGCCTGGTATTCAACCGTTTCGACCTTCAACCCGCGGCGTTCGGCCCAGCGCGCATACATCCGCAAGAGCATTTCTGCCCAATCTTGGCTCTCGGTGCCGCCTGCGCCTGCATGAATTTCGAGATAGGTATCATTACCGTCTGCTTCACCGGACAGCAGCGCTTGAACTTTGTCCGCATCAGCGCGATCAGCAAGTTTTTCAAGGGATTTAAGGCCATCTGCAACGATGTCCTCTTCCCCTTCGGTCTCGCCCATTTCGATAAACTCGATCGCATCTGCCATCTCTGATGAGATCTCGTTGACGGTGTTCACCGCGCTTTCCAGCTGCTTTTGCTCACGGCTGACAGCCTGTGCTTCCTTGGGATCATTCCAAAGGTTCGGATCCTGCACCCGCGCATTCAATTCATCCAAGCGGCGCAAAGCCCGTTCCCAGTCAAGCGACTGCCGGACCAATGCCAAGGCTGCTTCAATACGGTCAATAAAGGCCTGCCCTTCGGCACGCATAGCTTATTCTCTCAATCTGTTGTGCTGTTCGATTAGCGGGGTCAGCGCAGTTGTAAAGCGATGACAATCCCATCGCGACGCTGAAACAAATTTGCAGCGCTAATAAATGCCGCCCTGTTCTTCGACAAATTGCTCTTCCTGACCAAAGCGTCCTTGTGACAAGCCGCTTTCCAAACGGCTGCGCCTTAGCAAGGCGATGATTTCTTCACGCCGCGCAGCTATCTCGTCCTGCCGGGTCCGGCGAGGTGGTTCTGTATCCGGCTTGAAAGCCTCCCAGATAACATCTGCAAGAGGCTCATCGCTTGGCCAGGTGTCAAATACTCGTTTGCCGCTACGCCTATCAACCCGCACCATCCGAACGCCATTGGGCGCCACTGCCGGATCTGTGCTCCAACGCGACTTGGTCGCCTGCACGAACTGCTTGAAAATTGGCGCAGCTGTATTGCCACCCTGAACCCAATTGCCCAGGTCGCGCGGCTGGTCATGACCTACATACACACCGGCTACAATCTCCGGTGAACCACCGACAAACCACGCATTGGTCGGACCCGATGTTGTTCCCGTCTTGCCGAACAAAGGCAGTTCAAGATCGCGCAAACGCGTCGCTGTGCCTCGCGTGACCACACCTTCAAGCATATGGACGACCTGGAACGCGGTCCGCGGATCCATCACTTGCTCACCCATCGGGCCCAATCGCGGCATAGGAGAGCCGTCCCATTCGGCCATATTGCAGTTTTCACATTTGCGCCTGTCCGCGCGGAAGATTACCTTGCCCCTGCGGTCTTGAACATAATCGATCACACTGGGACGATGAAGCCGCCCATGGTTCGCTAGCGCAGCATAGGCATTCACGATCTTCTGCACCGTGGTATCACCTGAACCAAGCGCGAAGGCTGGATACGGTTGATAACGGCCAATACCGACCCGATCGAATGTATCGATCACCTGCGGCATTCCTGACTCCATTGCGATGTGCACAGTCATGAGATTGCGGCTCTGCTCAAGCCCCCAACGCATTGTGTGGACACCGCCGGATTCACCGCTGAAATTCCGGAAGCACTTCTCGCCAAGATCAGCGCCTTGATAGTAGCAGAACGTCTCGTCGGGCACTTCGCTCGCCGGGGTAAGCCCATTGTCCAGACCGGTTGCGTAGACAAAGGGTTTAATCGTCGAACCAGGCTGCCGGTCAGCCTGCGTCGCGCGGTTAAAATCAGACAGGCGAAAATCAAAGCCGCCCTGCATGGCAAGCACCTGTCTCTTATACACA
>WTKI01000431.1 GCA_011524425.1 Altererythrobacter sp.
TATGAATACCAGCCCTTGATTGTTGGCGGCTATATTTCTCCGCCAGACATCACCTATGAGAGCGCCTTCAACGTTCGTGGTCGTCAAAACCAGGACATTTCCAACGCGCAATCGCTTGACGTGCTGGACTGCGACTAAGCGGTCTCACACGGGCGGAGCGTACTGAGCTGGCACGTCTGTCTGCCTGCCTTATGCTGCTTCCTTCTTGCGCTTGGCTTTCTTGCGCTCGTGCGGGCAAAGCAGCGCCTTGCGAAGGCGAATGGATTGCGGCGTCACTTCCACCATTTCATCATCGTCGATGTAAGCGATCGCTTGCTCCAGGCTCATGCGGCGCGGCGGTGTCAATCGGATCGCATCGTCCTTGCCAGATGAGCGGATGTTTGTGAGCTGCTTTGACTTGAGCGGGTTCACTTCCAAATCATCCGGCTTTGCATTCTCGCCGATGACCATGCCCTCATAGACCTTCATCTGAGGTGCGATAAACAGCTCACCACGTTCTTCCAGAGCATTGAGCGCATAAGCCACACTCTCGCCATCGCTGTTTGAGATCAAAACGCCGTTGATGCGACCTTCGATCGCGCCCTTATACGGCCCATATTTTTCGAACAGACGGTTCATGATGCCAGTCCCGCGCGTATCGGACAGGAATTCTCCATGATAGCCGATCAGCCCGCGAGATGGCGCGGAGAATGTAATACGGGTCTTGCCTTGGCCTGAAGGGCGCATTTCCGTGAGGTCAGCTTTACGCCGCTGCATTTTCTCTACCACAGTGCCTGAATGGTCATCGTCGACGTCGATCACGACGGTTTCGTAAGGTTCCATGCGCTGTCCGTCCTCTTCGCGAAAGAGAACCTTCGGGCGGCTGATGCCAAGCTCGAAGCCCTCACGGCGCATCGTTTCAATCAAAACGCCCAGTTGAAGCTCGCCCCGGCCAGCGACTTCGAAGCTGTCCTTGTCGTCTGCTTCTGTGACACGGATAGCAACGTTGGTTTCAGCTTCGCGGAGCAAGCGGTCGCGGATCATGCGACTGGTCACTTTATCGCCTTCCCGGCCCGCCAAAGGGCTGTCGTTTACAGCAAAACGCATGGCGAGCGTAGGCGGATCAATTGGCTGAGCGGCGATTGGCTCGCTAACGGAAGGATCACAGATGGTGTTTGCAACCGTCGCCTTTTCAAGCCCTGCCAGCGCGATGATGTCACCGGCTTGCGCGCTTTCAACAGGCACACGCTCAAGGCCGTCAAAGCTCATCAGCTTTGTCGCGCGGCCCACTTCAACCACATTGCCATCCATGTCGATGGCATGGATAGGATCGTTGACTTTCAATGTGCCTGACTGAACGCGTCCGGTCAGAACACGGCCCATGAAGTTGTCGCGGTCGAGCAGTGTTGCAAGGAAGCTGAACTTGCCGCCGGTATCGAGGCCCGGGGAAGGGACATGCTCAGCGATGAGCTTGAACAAGGGATCCAGAGTGCCTTCACGTGCATTTTCATCTGCGCTTGCATATCCGTCGCGGCCGCTTGCGAAGAGCGATGGAAAGTCCAATTGCTCGTCGCTGGCATCGAGCGAAGCGAAAAGGTCGAACACTTCGTCAAGCACTTCTTGTGGACGGCCGTCTGGACGATCGATCTTGTTGACGACCACGATCGGGCGGAGCCCTAGCGCAAGGGCTTTGCCAGTTACAAATTTGGTTTGGGGCATGGCGCCTTCAGCTGCGTCAACCAACAGGATGACACCATCCACCATGCTCAGAATACGCTCGACCTCTGCTCCGAAGTCTGCGTGGCCAGGTGTATCAACGATGTTGATTCGGGTTGTCTCGCCTGCGTGCTCCCATTCCACGCTGGTACATTTCGCCAGGATCGTGATGCCGCGCTCTTTCTCCAGATCACCGGAATCCATAGCGCGTTCTTCCACGCGTTGGTTGTCACGGAAGGTTCCTGACTGTCTGAAGAGCTGATCGACGAGAGTCGTTTTTCCGTGGTCGACGTGCGCGATGATCGCGACATTGCGAAGCGAAGACATGTGTAGAAAGCCTTTGGTCAATCCGTTCAGCGACATTTGACGTAGCGTCACGGCGGGGGAGCGACGTGTTGCGCCGCACAATTTGGCGCGCGCCTAGCGCAAACGCGCCGTTTTCACAAGTCTGGCTGGTGTGACTCGCTTGCCACACAGGAGTTAGGCGATCCGGAGAAAAACGGATGATTCTTGTATGAAAACGTCAAAATGTTAAAACAAGCAATAGCTGTTTGAACATTGGGGCGTTTTGGGGACGCTGTTCAGGCAGAGTACTGTGAGAGGAGATCCCATGCGTTTTTCAATTTCCGGCTTGGCCGGGTCGTCCCGCTATGCTCTTTTGACTGGTGTAGCGGCTGCTGCCATGTCCGTTCCAGGCGTTGCTCTGGCTCAGGATGGAACTGCTGACGAGGCGGTCGAAGATGATGACTTTAATGATGCCATCATCGTTACTGCTACCAAGCGTGAACAGACACTTCAGGAAACCCCCGTATCCGTTTCTGTAACGTCTGCCGAGACCTTGGAGCAGGCACAAATCCGCGATGTGTTGGACCTGCAAACGGTGGCACCGTCGCTGCGCGTTAGCCAACAACAAAACGCCTCTGCCTCGACATTTATCATTCGTGGCTTTGGTAATGGCGCTAACAACTTCGGGATTGAGCCGTCTGTGGGCGTCTTCGTAGACGGCGTTTTCCGTTCGCGTACAGTTGGATCAATCGGCGATTTAGCCAATGTTCAGCGCATTGAAGTTCTGCGTGGTCCGCAGTCCACATTGTTCGGAAAGAACGCTTCGGCCGGTGTGATTTCGATTACAACACGTGCACCGCAATTCGATTTCGGCGGTTCTGTCGAAGCGGTCTACGGCAACTTCAATACGCTGGTTCTCAAAGGTGACATAACCGGACCGATTTCCGACAGCGTCGCTTTCGCCGTTGATGCAAGCTACAACCGTCGCGACGGTATTGCAGAAATTATAAATCTGAACGATGCGGATCTCAATGACCGCAATCGTTGGAATGTTCGCGGCCAGTTGCTGATTGAGCCCACTCCGGATCTCAGCATTCGCGCGCAAGCCGACTACGGCACGATTGATGAGGCTTGCTGCACAACTAACGTGCTGCTGCCAGGCCCAACTTCGCTGGCCGTGCAGGCATTGGGCGGTCAGATCAACACCGATTTCTTCAGTGAGGAAACTTTCCTCAACCGGGTTCCGGTGAACGAAGTCGACAATTATGGCGGTTCCATCCAGGTCGACTGGGAAACGGGCGCACTGTCCTTCACGTCGATCACATCATATCGCGAGCTTTCTAACTTCGTTGATCAGGACGTTGATTTCACTAGCGCCGATATTGTGAATGAAATCCGCGATCAGGATGTCAGCACGTTTACTCAAGAGATCCGTGTTGCGTCAGATTTCGATGGTCCGATCAACTTCCTGCTAGGTGGCTTCTACTTTGATGAGTCAGTAGAACAGGACAGTACTCTGATCACCGGCACACAAGCGCGTTCATTTTTTGAACTGCTCGCCGGCGGTCTGGGCACATTCAGCCTGTTCGAAACAGGTGGCCCATTCAGCCTCGGGATTGATCCAGGCGGCATTTTTGCTGCTGGTCCTCTGACAATCGAGGACTATTCGCTCGATAACAAGTCTTGGTCTATCTTCGGCACAGTTGATTTTGAACCGGTCGAGGGCTTGGTCCTGACTGCTGGTTTCAACTACACTGATGACAAGAAAGATTTTGCCCTCAACCATATCGCCACGGATCCCTTGGCAAATATCAACCTGGCGGATGCGTTTATCATTGGCGCTCTTGCACAGGCTGGCGTTGATGGCACTGATCCTGCGGCAGTAGGAGCTTTTGCGACGGACCCGATGACAGCGCCTATTTTCCAGGGAATTCTGGCCGGCGCGGTTGATCCGAATGTGAACGGATTACTTGCGCTTGGAGACCTGCAATTCCAGCCTGGCATCCTTAATGTACCCAACGCCGTTGAGCCTGGCCGGACCAGTGATAACGATTTGTCATACACATTGCGCGTCGCCTATGACGTATCACCAGACCTGAATGCGTATTTCAGCTATGCGACAGGCTTCAAAGCGAGCTCTGTTAACTTGTCGCGCGATAGCCGTCCTGCGCTTGGTGATTTCATCCCTGCGACTGTGCCAGCAGGTGTCGCTGCTGTGGTGGGCGGAAGCAATTTCCTTGCCCCGTCATCGCCTATCCGCGATGCTGGCTTGCCGATTACAAACCTGACTACGGGTTCGCGTTTTGCTGGTCCGGAAGATGCAGAGGTGTTTGAGCTTGGACTGAAAGGCCAGTTTGATCGCGTAAGCTTCAACCTGGCTTTGTTTGACCAAACTATCAGCGGATTCCAGGACTTCATCTTTACCGGCACAGGTTTCTTCTTGAGCAATGCCGGTGAACAATCGGTGCGTGGTTTTGAGTTTGATACAACTGTCGAACCGACCGACGGACTGGTTTTCAACTTTGCGCTTACACACCTTGATCCCAAGTTTGACAGCTTTGAAGGAAGTCAGTTCGGCGATCTCACAGGATTACGTCCTGCAGGTATCCCATCATGGAGCATCGCAACCTCAGCGACATATGTGCATGAGTTTGATTCCGGTAATACGTTGACCACACGCCTGGATTACAACCATGATGCAGACGTGCAAATCCTGACCGGTGTGCCGAATTTTCCG
>WTKI01000317.1 GCA_011524425.1 Altererythrobacter sp.
GAGCGGAAGCTCTGCCAGACGCTGGCTTGCAAATGATAATTGCTGGAACTCGGTCTTGTTCAAAGTGCCGGACCGCAGCGATTCTGAACTGATTTCAGCCTGCTCTGCAAGAATACGCGTTGCAAGCTGGTCTGCGCTCATCTCCAAACTGAAGAATGCTGTCGGTGCGCCATAGTTGAACTCGCCGCCATCGCGCTGCCATTTCAAATGCTCTTCCGCGCAATTGAATGCGATATTCGTAGCGAGCGAGGTTTTGCCCATGCCGGGCCGTCCGGCCAGGATTATCAAATCGGAGTCATGCAAACCGGCTGTTTTCTGGTCGATGGAATCCAAGCCAGTCGTCTTGCCAGACAGACCTCCGCCTGAATTCATCGCCGCTTCCGCCATCTTTATCGCGACGAGAGATGCATCCTTGAAACTCGATGCTTCGCTGCCCGTGGTCGCGCCTTCTGCGACTTTGAAAAGGTCAGCTTCTGCTGCAGCGATCTGGTCCATTGGCGCGACATCTTCAGACGTGTCGAGCGCCCCTTCCACAAGGCCCCGACCTACGCTCACAAGCTCGCGCAGCAATGCCAGATCGTAAATCTGTTCGGCCAGCTCTGCGGCAGCCAGCAGGCCCTGCCCGTCTGCAGTAAGCTGCGCGAGATAGGTTGTCCCGCCCAGTTGGCTGAGGGCTTCATCACTTTCAAAATAGGGCTTAAGAGTAACCGGGCTTGCTGTGGCATTACGGTCAACAAGCTTCAGGATGCGATCATAGATTCGGCCATGCAGCGCTTCGAAGAAATGGTCGGGCCGCAGCGGAGTGCGCAGCTCTTCCAGAACTCTGTTGTCGATTAATGCTGCACCGAGAAATGCAGCTTCTGCTTCGATGTTTGACGGCAGACGAACACCTTTGGCTGGCGCGTCTTGAGTTGTGTCGGATGAAGGGAAGAGCAAATCGGTGTCTGACATGGTGATGCTGTTTGCGCTGCTAAGGACAGGCAATGCAAGAGGCAATCATGGCAAAATCGCCGCACTGCCTTGTGGATAGCGGGGATGGCGCACGAAACGCTTGAATTTTGCGGTGCGCATCTGCGAAAGCAATCGCAGACCATGGTACCGCCCCCCAATCTCGATCCGCGCCAACGCATCGCGCATATCGCTCTGGATGAAGAGACGATCATTTGGCGCAATGCAGACGTTGAGCAAGAACGGCGTGTGGCGATCTTTGACCTTATCGAAGAGAATACATTTCGCCCCGTTCGGTCGAGCGAACGCGGAGCATCGGGGCCTTATCGCTTGCGATTGTCAGTGCAGGACGGGCGCTTGGCGATGGACATTCAAAGCGAGGATGAACAACCGCTTGAAACCTTGCTCATCGGTTTGGCGCGGTTCCGCCGCCCGATCCGAGAATATTTCGCGATCTGTGACAGCTATTACCAGGCCATTCGCAAGGCTACACCGGCTGAGATCGAGACGATTGATATGGCACGGCGGGGCATCCACGATAATGCAGCAGAACTCTTGCTTGAGCGGCTGGAGGGAAAAGTGCAAACCGATTTTGCCACTGCCCGCCGCTTGTTCACGCTGATCTGCGTGCTGCACATCAAAGGGTAGTTGAATGGCAGCGCGCAAAGCCAAAAAGCCTCGTTTGTGGCGCTATCTGCTGGCATTGATTGCGCTTGGGCTGATTGCGGCAGTGGCATGGTACTGGTGGGTGATGCGCAGCTGGACACCGCCGGAAGAAGATTATCCGGACCAAGGCGTAGCTCTTGCCATGGGCCAGCGCGAGGTCAGCTATGCGACAATCGGCGCACTGGGCGGGAAGTTCGTCTACTTTGCTATCGGTCCTTATGGGGCACCGCGTGATGCTGGGCTCGTCGAAGCTATTGCAGCTGCGCGCGATGCAGGCTTGCAGACAGGGGCTGTTTTGAGCTTCGATCCTTGTGCCAAGGCTGATGTTCAGTCTGCCCACTATGTCACAATGGTGCCGCGTGACGATGCGCTTCTGCCGGCAGCCATTGCGCTCGATCTGGACGGGCGCAATTGCCCGGATGCAGTGAGCGGAGCAGCCATTGAAAGCGAGTTGATGACGCTTATCAATCAGATCGAAATGCATACTGGCAAGCCTGTTATCCTGAAGCTGTCACGCCAATTTGAAGAGCGCTTCCGCATTTCCGGTTCGCTTGCGCGCGATTTATGGGTGGTAGGTGACCGGATCGCGCCGCGCTATGCAACAAGGCCCTGGCTGCTATGGAGCGCGAACAGTGCGCGCCATATGGAAACAGCAGCAGAGCCTTTGGAATGGGTGGTTGTGCAGCCTTAAGGCGCGCTGACAGGAGAAAGTGCTGTGAGCCTGAGTAATGCTGATGAAGCTTTAATCGAAGCTGCCCGCAAAGCTGCGCAATCCTCGTACTCGCCCTATTCAGACTATCCTGTTGGCGCGGCTTTGCAGTTTGAAGATGGGACCATCGTCACAGGCACAAATATAGAGAATGCCAGTTACGGACTGGCTTTATGTGCGGAGACTGTCGCCGTCGCTCAAGCCATGGCACAAGGTAAACGTAGCGGTCTGGAAGTCGTGGCTGTAACAGGCCCGATAGATCGCGGAGATGGCGCTCCCATCACACCATGTGGCAGGTGCCGGCAGGTGTTGAACGAACTTGCAGCCCTTGGCGGAACAGATCCGCGTGTTTTGTGTGTCGGCAAGGAAGAAGTGCGCGTGGTTTTGCTCTCAGAACTGCTGCCCCATGCATTCGGGCCTGATCATCTGGCTTAACCCGCGTCTGGCTCCAGCCATTCGAGCAGAGCAGCCAGGCAATCTCGAGCCAGCAGCTTGCAGCGTTCCGGGCTCCAGCCTTGTTCAGGCTCAGGCGCGCTAGCGAGATCTTTATACGGCATTTCCAGCGTCATGGCCGTGCAGTGGAAGCGCTCTGCAACCTGATTGGTACTGATCGACAGATTGGCTCTTCCTGCGGGCGTCTTCGGATAGCCTAGCTCGGTCTGAAAGTCCGGAGTGCGGCGATCCAGTATCCGTTCGTAGCGATAGAATTGCTCGCCAAAGGCATCTGTCCAACTGGGGATGCCTTCATAGCCTGCAAGGAAAACAGCAGGGATGGCTTCATCGCCATGCACATCCATAGCGAAGTCAACGCCGGTCTCGTCCATCCGGTTGCGAATGGCGAGCACTTCGGGTGATTTCTCCGCGCTGGGATTTTCCCATTCCCGATTGAGATTCGTGCCGACGGCATTCGTCCTTAGATGGCCTCTGCGTGACCCGTCAGGGTTACAATTTGGCACAATGTAGAAGCGGCACTTCTCGCGCAGCGCCCTTGCGACGGGATCGCTGGGATCGGTTAGACATTCCAGCGCGCCTTCCATCCACCACTCTGCTTGGGTTTCGCCGGGATGTTGGCGGGCGTAGAGCCAAACTTTGGTTTCGCCTGTTCCCATTTCCAGACTGTCAAGCGGCTGCCCATCCAAAGTCGTTCCGAGCCTTACAAGATCGACACCTTCGCTTTCAGCGGCTTCTGCAATCAGATCGTGGTGTCGTTCCATTGAATAGGGCGCGAAATAAGCGAAATAGGCAAGATCGCTTGCAGGTGTGTATGTGATGGTCAGCGTCCCGTCACTTTCGCCTTTATCAAAACTGCTGGAAGCGCGTGCCCAGTATTCGCGATCTTCCGATACACACGCGTCATAGTTTGGCCAGCCGCCGGGATAAGCGGATTTGTTGAGACCGGTCAGTTTCAGCGAAAGCTCGCGTCCCTTGGCGCCAGTAACGCGAAAGTGAAACCACTGCGCGAATTCAGACATGCGGTCCTTCGGGACCGTTAGTGTTGCTTGCGCACCTTCAATGGCTTCAATGCCGATATTGCCACTGTCAAATTCGGCATCGATAAAGATATCGCTCATCTGTCCTCGCTTCTTATACGCCTGAATTAGGGGGCGACTTCGACCTCAATCGTTTCGCCTTGACCTCCGGGAAACTCACGGAAAAGAGCGTCAGCGACAACGGCAGCACTGGCGGAAGGCTCCGCAAGGGCGCTTTCAGTGTCGACGTCGAACTTTGCACGCCCTTCCCACAGGACTGAGCCTGATGCAATGTCGCGAATGACAACTGCGATTTGCGTGCCGAGCCGATCCTTGCTGCCTCCGCCGCCGAGATTAAAGCCCAAACCAACGCCCACGCCAGAGCGATAGCCACCAGTTGAGCCGCCAACCCCGACGCTTACGGGACCTCTGCGTGAGCTTTCGCCTTCGATTACGAAGCGCTCGACACGCACTTCAGCTTGGTGCTTAGCGTCATCGCGGCCACTTTCCGTATACCCAAGCTGCGTCAGCTCACGAGCTACGGCTGCCTTGTAGGGGGCAAGCTCAAGCGATCCTTCTTGCGCGGTGTCGGAACCCGGCGCATCGACGACAAAAATGCTGCCTTGACCCAATTGAGCCAAGCTGTCGGATTGATGAAAACGCGTTACTTCAACCGGCCCGGGGGACGCGGTTGTCGCGCAAGCGGCGAGGGGTAATGCGAGGGCGATGCTCAGGATTGTCTTTTTCATAGCGGTCATGTGCACCTCTTTTGCTGTATAAAGCCTAAACGAGCGCGCGCTTAAGCGCGAGTCTGCTTGACCTTTGCGGGTCTGATATGTAGTGCGCCGCCTTGCAATT